>JBBTYX010000001.1:0-2611 GCA_038078515.1 Patescibacteria group bacterium
CCGCCCGCCGAGCCCAGAGAGTTCCGTTCGGATATTTTCAAACAGACACCGCCAATTTTCAATTTCCGCATTTTTTTAAACGGTAGCCTCGGCGCTTCGCGCCGAGGCTGTTTCTTACGATTTCACAAAAAGTGAAAATTGGCGGTATCTACATTTATAAATTCAATCAATGTTGTATTTATGCGAATATTTGAAATTTATTATATATCGTGATATAATTTTTTTAAATTAACTAATAATTAACAAATTTTTTTATGACATTAACTTACATAGTTTATATTGTAATCGCGGTAGTAGTTTTATGGTTTATAGGGGCTTATAATGGTTTGATAAGGGGTCGTAATCGTGTTCGCGAGGCTTGGTCGGATATTGATGTGCAATTAAAGCGTCGTTATGATTTAATTCCAAATTTAGTGCAGACTGTTAAAGGATACGCAAAGCATGAAAAAAATCTTTTAGAAAGCGTTACAGAGGCTCGAAGCAACGCTATGAACGCGCAAAATGTAAAAGAAAAAGAACAAGCGGAAAATATTTTATCAGGAACTTTAAAAAGTATTTTTGCTTTATCTGAAAATTATCCGGATTTAAAGGCTAATGAAAATTTTTTAGAACTTCAAAATGAAATTTCTGACACTGAAAATAAAATTCAAGCGTCAAGACGATTTTATAACAATACAACTATGAGTTATAACACAAAAATTGAGAGTTTCCCTGTTAATATTGTGGCAGGGATTTTTAAATTTTCAAAGAGCGATTTCTTTGAACTTGAAGATAAGGAAGAAAAAGAACCAGTAAAAGTAGAGTTTTAGGTTTTTGAGTTTGTACTACTTGCATTACTCGCAGAACGCGTCTGTTTTTTTGGTAAAAAACAGCCTACGCTCAACGCCACCGCGTTTCGCGATGTTCTGCTCATAACACAAGTAGTACAATTTACTTGTGTTTTATTATGACTTTATATACGCAAAAGGATAAAAATATTAGAAAAACCTATTTGTTAATTTTTGGTTTTTTAGTTTTTATTATAGCATTGGGGTGGTATTTTAGCTTTGTTCTAAACAGCGGTATAATTTTGTATATTGCTGTAATATTTAGTGTTGCGATGAGTTTTATAAGTTATTGGTATTCAGATAAAATTGTGCTTAAAATGAGCGGAGCGCGGGAAATAACAAAAAAAGATTCGCCAGAAATTTACAGAATTGTTGAAAATTTATCTATTACCGCAGGACTGCCAGCGCCTAAAATTTATATTATAGAAGATATAGCAATGAATGCTTTTGCAACGGGTCGCGATTATAAACATAGTGTTGTTGCTGTAACAACAGGTTTGCTGAAAGTATTGGATAAAAATGAATTAGAGGGAGTAATAGCGCACGAATTATCGCATATAGGCAATCGCGATACTTTGGTTTCTACATTAGTTGTTGTTTTAGTTGGTTTTGTAGCGTTGCTTAGCGATTTTTTTATACGAATGCAAATTTTTGGTATTGGTGGTAGAAATAAGGAAGGAGGAGGCCAGGCGCAAATAATTTTAATGATAATAGGAATATTATTTGCAATTCTTTCTCCTATTGTGGCTATGATTATTCAACTTTCTATTTCGCGAAAACGTGAATTTTTAGCTGACGCGTCAGGCGCTCTTTTGACTCGTTATCCAGAGGGCCTTGCAAGCGCTTTGCATAAAATTTCAAAAGATAATCATAAAATAAAAAGAGTAAGTAAAAGCACAGCGCATTTATTTTTTTCCGACCCAATTCACGGATTGCAGAATAAAAAGAAAATAAGCTGGTTTGGAAAATTATTTATGACTCATCCGTTAGCAGAAGAAAGAATAAAAGCGCTGTTAAATAATGAAAAATAATACAAAAATTTATACCATATATGTTTTGCTAATTTTATATTTAATTGGTGTATTTAGCGGTTTATTTCGTTATTTAGGAAAATATTTTTTAAGTTTTGATAATGAGACAAGAGATTTTTTATTTAGCTTGCATACGCCGTTTTGGGATGTATTTTTAAATATAATTACTTTATTTGGAGAAGTAAAAGGATTTGCTTTGTTTGGAATTGTGGCATTAGGCATTTTTTTATTCTATAGAAAAAAGGATTTTTTATTGCCTTTTATTGTAACTATTATAGGAACAGAAATTTTTGTTTTAATAGGAAAAATTTTTACTGATAGAATTAGACCAAGCGGCGAAGAATTTTCTTTTCCATCTAATCACGCGGCAATAGCTTTAGCTTTATTTGGTTTTGTGATTTATACATTAACTAATTTTTTTCACGATCGTAGAAAAAGCGAGACTATTTATAATTATAGTATTTCACTGTTCATTATTATTTGTCTATTGTTAATTATACTAATTGGTTTTTCTCGTATTTATTTAGGAGCGCATTTTTTAAGCGATGTTATAATGGGATATATAGTTGCGGGATTATGGTTTATTTTAGCTAAAAATATGTATATTAAATAATTTTTTAAGTTACGATTTTAACTTTTCCATTTTTACTTTATTGTGAGCAAAGCGAACAACAAGGTTCTGAGCAAAGCGAAGGTTCTTATTGTGAGCAAAGCGAACAACAAGGTTCTGAGCAAAGCGAAGGTTCTTATTGT
>JBBTYX010000002.1:0-9876 GCA_038078515.1 Patescibacteria group bacterium
AAAGCGCGATATTATTATTGTGGATTTAGGTTTGCAATTTCCAGAAGAAGCAATGATGGGAATAGATTTTGTTATTCCTAATGTTTATTATTTGCAAAATAAAATAAAAGATATAAGAGGAATAATTATTACTCACGGACACTATGACCATATTGGAGCAATTCCTTATTTAATGGATAAATTAGGCAATCCGCCGATATTTTCTGGTAATTTAGCTCGAAGTATTATATTAAAAAGACAGGATGATTTTCCTAATGCGCAAAAACCAAAAATAAAAATAATGAAACCGGGCGATAAATTAGACTTGGGAGTATTTAATATTGAATTTATTCATGTTAATCACAATATTCCAGATAGTTTTTCTTTGTATATAAAAACTCCAACAGGAACAATATATCATTCCGGCGATTTTAAATTTGATAGAAATCCAGCAATGGAAGCTCCTGCTGATATTGGCAGAATGGCGAATATTGGAAATGAAGGCGTTGATGTTTTAATGTCTGATTCAACGAGCGTTATTGAAAAGGGACAGGCAATACCAGAAGAAAGCGTAAAACAAGAATTAGAAAAAATATTTGACCAATATCGGGATCATCGCATTATAATAGGAACTATCTCTTCAAATATTGGAAGAATGACGCAGATTTTGGAAATATCAGAGAAAATGGGTCGCTTTGTCGCTGTTGAAGGTTATAGTATAAAAAGCAATGTTTTAATTACCAAAGAATTAGGTTATTTAAAATTAGATTCTAAAACATTAATATCTTCTAAAAAAGCAGTAACTCTTCCGCCTCACAAAGTAACAATTATGTGTACTGGCGCTCAAGGCGAGGATAGGGCGGCTTTGATGCGCATTGCTCAAAAAGAACATAAATTTATAGAGCTTACAAATAAAGACATAGTGCTTTTTTCTTCATCTGTTATCCCGGGCAATGAAAGAACGGTTCAATCAGTTCATGATTTGTTAGCAAGACAAGCTGGAAAAGTTATAAATTATAGAATGATGGGAATTCATTCTGGAGGACACGCAAAAGCAGAAGACGCTAAAACATTGATTAGTTTATTAAAACCTAAATATTTAATACCTATTCACGGAAATTATTTTATGTTAAAAGCGCATACTGAAATTGGTCAAGAATTGGGAATGAAACCAGAGAATACACTTGCTCTTGATAATGGAAATATTTTTAATTTAAGCAAAAAGCAAGTTTGGGTTTCTAAGAAAAAAGTGCCCACTAATTATATAATGGTAGACGGATTAGGAGTTGGCGATGTAGGAGAAATAGTGCTTCGCGATAGGCAAAAAATGGCTGAAGAAGGAATGTTCACGATTATTATTTTAATTGATTCTCAAACTGGAAAAGTAAAAGAACCAATTGATATTATTTCGCGCGGTTTTATTTATATGAATGACAGACGAGATTTAGTTAACGAGGCGCGCGATAAAATTAAGGAAATAGTTTTGCATACTGCTTCGCAAGAGCCATTTAACGCTTCTTATGTTAGAGATGAGTTGCGCGAAGGATTAGGAGAATTTTTATATAAAAAGACTCACAGAAGACCTTTAATATTGCCTGTAGTAATGAAAATATAGATTACTTGCATTTTTTTTAATAAAAAAATGTAGATTACTTGTTTTTTTATTAAAAATGTAGGTTACTTGCATTTTAAATTATTAAATTTAAAATGTAGTTTGTCTTGACTTAATGTTATGTTTTTGTTAGTATTACAATAATTAAATGTTAATTTAACTTAATATAGATAAAAAAAGATTATTTTTTATTATTTACAATGTATTACGAAATAACCACAATAATTAACCCAGAGATTGATGAGAAAAAAGTTAAATTTTTATGGGAAAAATTAGAAAACGATATTAAATCAGCTAAACTTAAAATTGAGAAAAAAGTTGAGCCTTTTTCGCGAAGTTTTATTTACCCAATAAAAAAACACATAAGGGGTCATATTGGGACTTTTTATTGCGCTATAGAAAAAGATTATAATATAAACGCGGTTGAAAAATCTATAAAAGATGAAACAAGTATTATTCGTAGCATTATTATAAAAATAAATAAAATTCCAGAAATAAAACCTATAAAAGAAAAAAATTCTAAATTTTCTAAAACGGAATTTATCGCGCGAAAGAAAAGCAATAACATTATTAGCGGTTTTATTAAAAAATCTTTTAATAATATTAAAGATAACAAAGAAAAAGAAGCAAGCAAAGCCCCTATTGAAGAAATTGATAAAAAATTAGACCAGATATTAGATGATAGCGTAAAAACATAAAATTTAAAATTATGGAAAAGAAAGAATGTTTAATTTGCAAGAATAATATACAGGAAATTGATTATTAGAACCTCTAATTATTCGTAAGCTCGTTACACTCGCAAACGAATAATTGAGAACCTTGTTATCAATTTCATAAGAATAAATTTGTTTAAATAAAATTATTATGGAGAAAAAGGATTGTTTAATTTGTAAAAATAATATACAGGAAATTGATTATAAAGATACGCGACTGTTGCGTAAATTTATTACTGCGCAAGCAAAAATAGCTAGTCGTAAAAGAACAGGAGCTTGCGCTTGGCATCAAAGAAAACTTGCGCGCGTAATTAAACGCGCTAGATTTATGGGATTGCTCCCGTTTACTACTAGAACAATCAACAGTTTACAAGACTAAAAAAGGACGCTGTAAATGGATAAAAAACCGCTCAAAAGCGGTTTTTTATTTACTATCGCGCGAAGCGCGATACCTTAGTTTTGATTTTTACGTTTTGACTTTTGAGCTTTTAAAACGGCATATCTTCTTCAACATCAATATCGTCTTCAGAAATCACAGGGATTTCTTCTTTAGCTATGGATTTTTCTTTTTTTGGAAATGATGAATTATTTATACCATGACTGCCACCTGCTCCACTTGACCCTTTTGGAGGTAATTGCAAGCTAATAGCAATAATTTCAGTTTTATAATGTTTTTGGCCGTCTTTTCCGTCCCAATTTCTATATTGCACTCGTCCTTCAATAAAAGCCATACTTCCTTTATTTAAATATTGCGAAGCAACATCTGCTAATTGACCAAATAAAACAATGTTATGAAATTGCGTTTCTTCTTTTTTCTCGCCAGTTGAGCTTTTCCAATAGCGGTTTGTAGCTAAACCAAAATTAACAACTGACTGTCCAGATGGCATAGTGCGTTTTTCAGGGTCTTGAGTAAGTCGTCCAATTAAAAATATTTTATTTAAATTCATAATTTAAGCAGACATTGTATTTTGTAATTTATTATAATTATAAAATACAAGACATTTTTTAAAAATTATTTTTTATAATTAACAGTTGAATTGATTCCAAGTGTTGGGATTATACCAATCTACATTGCTTGTTGAAGTTAATATTCCTAAAACAAATTGTACGGCAAGCCAAGAACCATAAATGATAACTAACGCGATTACAGTTATTTTTATAATAGCCATTCCTTTTTTATATCCTTCTGGATTAGAGGCGCCAGTTAAAATTATAAAACCCCCAATCGCAATCATTAAAACAGAAACAATAGGCACTAATTTAAAAACAACAAATTTATAAATATTATCCGCAAGTTCAAAAATATGGCAAAAATTACATTCTACTGTATTGCCATTGCTATCAATTATTCCTCTGCCGCATGGCACTAAACCTTTATCATTATCAGCGTTAACAGATTGAAATGAAAATAAAAATGCTAAAAATAAAAAAACAATTAAAATTTTAGACCAAACTTTCATAGAATTTTTGTTTAATTTTTTCAGTTATTTCTTCTAATTTTTTAGAATCTTCTTTTATAAATTTTTTCGCTCCTTCTATTCCAACGCCAATACTTTTCCCATCGTAACTATAAGATGAACCTTTTTTAGTTATAATTCCATATTTTTCAGCCATTCGCACAATATCAGATAATCTTGAAATTCCTTCATTATAAAGTATGTCATATTCTGTTTCGCGGAATGGGGGAGCGACTTTATTTTTAACTATTTTCGCTTTTACGCGATTGCCAACTACTTGTCCACTTCTTTCAATTTTAGCGGTGCGAGCAAGTTTAATTCTTACAGAGGAATAAAATTTAAGAGCTTTTCCGCCAGGAGTAACATCTGGATCGCCCCATGTTATCCCAATTCTAGTTCTTACTTGGTTTATAAAAATAATAATAACGCCTGTTTTAGCTGCAACAGATGTAATTTTTCTAAGAGCTTTAGACATAAGGCGCGCTTGCAAACCTATTTGTTGGTCTCCCATTTCTCCTTCAATTTCAGCTTTTGGCGTTAATGCTGCGACAGAGTCAATCACTACAACATTTACAGTGCCAGAACGAACAAGGGTTTCTAAAATATCCAAAGCGTCTTCTCCTGTGTCTGGCTGTGAAATAAGTAAATTATCAATATCAACTCCTATTTTTTTAGCGTAATCAGGGTCAAGCGCGTGTTCAGCGTCAATAAAAGCCGCTATCCCTTTTTTCTTTTGAGTTTCTGCTACTATGTGAAGAGCAAGAGTTGTTTTACCGCAACTTTCAGATCCGAATACTTCAATAATTCGTCCTTTTGGGACTCCGCCAACGCCTAAAGCTAAATCCAAAGAAAGAGCGCCAGTAGATATAGCATCAACATTAGTTCTTTTAGCTTCGCCTAATTTCATAATAACTCCCTCGCCATATTTTCCCTGCAAATCCTTCATTAATTCATCTAAGCTAATCTTCTTATCACTTTTTATATTTATAGTTTTTATTTTAGATTTTTTAAACATAAATAATTATATCAAAATTTAAATTTTTAATCAAATTAAATATTTAATGGTATATAATTATTGCCCTGTACTGCCAAATCCGTCATCTCCGCGTAAAGTTTTATCCAAAGAATCAGTTTCTTTAATTTCTGGCTTCTCAACTTTTTGTATTAGCATTTGAGCGATTTTAAATCCAGGTTTAATTTCCATTATCTTATTGCTTGTGTTTAATAATACTATTATTATTTCTCCTCTGTATCCAGAATCAATAACGCCAGCCATTGTTTTTAATCCATTATTTAATGCGAGACCTGACTTATCCCAAATAAGACCAACAAAGCCTGAAGGTATAGCCATTTGAATGCCAGTAGAAATTCCTTTATGCTCGCCTGGGTTTATAACGCATTCTTCCACAGAATAAAAATCCATTCCAGCGTCCCATGAATAAGCATAATTAGGAATTATAGCCTTAGGGTGAATTTTTTTAATTTTTAATTTTAAGTTATCCATAATATTTAATTTATTCTTTGTACTCTATTAATCTCACTTTTGCTTGTTTTAATATTTCATCTGCGTATTCATCTTTTTCTCTGTGATCAAAACGAGGCGGATTGCTGTTTTTAAAAATAATTTTTTTTACGCCATAACATACAAGTATTTTAACGCACAAAAGGCATGGCCTGCGACCAGATATATAAATAAAAATATTTTTATCTTTGTTAGTATTATTGCTACCTTCATATTTTGCTAACTGTATAATAGCGTTTTGTTCAGAATGTATTGTTCTAACGCAATGACCATCAATTTCTTTGCAACCATAGTCATTACAATGAGGCAAACCGCTTGGGGATCCATTATATCCTGTAGATAAAATTCTTTTATTATCTCTGTCAACAATAACCGTTCCGAATTTGCGGTCGCAACAAGTAGAGCGAGTAGCTATTGACTCGGCTATATCAATAAAATATTTATCCCAAGACGGCCTTTTTTTAAAATCTTTTTTATTCATTTTTTTGATGTTAATTGTTTTTCTTTTTCTTTAATTTTTTCTATTGTTCCTCTGCGAGCTATATCATAATCATTCATATCAACCATCATTAAAGCGGCAATATTTGGATAAGCTTTTTTTAATAATTTGTATTTTTCCTGTTCAATTGTTCTATAATCAGGATGTCCTTGCGATATAGTGCGAAGTTCTCCTTCCCAAAAACATTGCCTCAAATTTTTATATTGGTAAAAGCGAATTCTATAAGCCATTGGCACAGCGTATTGAGCTAAAAATTTGTCTTTTTTTTCTATTTTTTCAAAGATTTTTTTGGCTTGCCCCATTGCTTTTTTATAAGGTTCTAAAATTTTTGTTCCTGCTAATTCTTTTGGCGTATCATATCCCAAATGAGTAGAGAACAATTGGCGCGCTTGCGTCAGCATTCTATGACGTTGTAAATCGCGATAAGCGCCTATATTCATTACAATTTCAAAACGAACATAGGAATTTTCCATAGCGCGACCAATTTTTTGCCAACGTTCAGTTCTTCCTTTTGTATATGTTTTTAAAATATCTTGTTTTTGTTTGTTGCTTAATTTTTTAATTTTGTTATATATGTTATTCCATGATAAATGTGTTTGCGGAAATAAGATTGAGGATACAATTTTATTTTCCCCGTCTTTATCATATTCTATTAATTTTACAATAGGCTTGTTTTCAATATCTATTTTACTTTTTTTCCATAATTTATCCGCAATTTTATCCACATTAGCTGATTTTTGATTTAAGTATTTTTGATACTCTTTGCTTTTATTGCCAGAAAGCCTCATTAAAAGAGATGGAATTTCTTTATATAACTCTATTTTAGAACATTCTGAAATAGCGCGCAGTTCTTTTAAAGGATGAAGCATGGAACGGTTTATTAAATACTCCATTGCTTGCGCGTTTCCATAAAATGCCACTTGTGAAAAGGTTGAAGACGGAAGCAATCCGCGCAAAGTATCAAAAGCTTTTTTTTCTAAAATAAGCTGATCATCATTTGGATATTTTTTTATTAAAATCTCTTTTAATATAGGCAAAGATTTGCTGTAAGTGTCAAAAAGCAAATCCATAGCGCGCTCATACTCTTTTCCTAATGAAGGTTCAGTATAATATTGATAATGATTTTTTATTTTGGTTGAGTAATCAACATAGCGAGTTGATTTTTCAATAGGCGCGATTCCTATTCGCTGGTCTTGCAAATGTTTTAGAGCAACTTGCGTAACTCTAGTCATCACTAAATAAGTGCCTAACATTTGCATAATAGAATCATCTCCGTATTGAGCAAGCCATTTTGCAAAAAAGACTCTTGCTTTTTCATTATTAACAATTTTATCTATGCCGTTTTTATGCAGAAAATTTATAGTTGTTTTAAGTTTTTTAGCTAATTTTTTATCATCGCTTTTTAATATAGGTTTTATGTATTCATCTAAAAATATACGTCTTAGATCATATTTGGCGCGCGAAGCGCGAGAACAAAGCGCCCCAGTTAGTTCAGGTGGCAGGCCTTTAATGCAATAAATATTTTTGTCAGTATTAGAAAAAAAAGGCTTTAAAAAATATTCTTCTTGTTTTGAAAATAAAGACATATTCACTATGTTTAAGTTAAAAATTAAAAGTGAAAAAGTAAAAACAATAATATAAAATACTAAAAATTTAATTGCATATTATCATATTTTTTATTTCTACGCAAAAAATATTTTTCTGACATTTAAGACGATCGTCTTAAATGTCAGAATTTTTTCCGAATTATTTAGGTTTATTTCAGAATCAGCCAAAAAGTACAGCTCTATTTTGAAAAAGCATATAAAGCAAAAATAAAATTATTATTAAAATATATAATCGCATTTTACGTGTTAACTTTTAGTTTATTTAGCTTTATTATGTTTTATTTTACCTAATTAAGCTAATAAAGCTAAAGTCTAATAAGCTAAATTTATCCCATATGCTCAATAATCTTTGGAACCAATGCCTCGTATTCTTCTTTTGTATATTGTTTATTTAGAATACAATATTGTTTTTTTCGCAATGAAACGCATCCAAAAATATTTTCAGATGAAAAACATTCAATAGAATAATAAATAGATATTCCGTTTACAACTGAAATTAAAAAACTAGATTTTGACAAATTCTCGCCAGCAATTATGGATTCATATAATAAAGAAGAATTTACTCCGCCGTTAATAATATCATAACTGTCTTTTAGCATAAATCCTCCGTTTAATATGTATTTACTATTTTCTAATCCTTTTTTGCAATCAAAGCAATAATAGCAATTACTAACATTTGTCAAATTATTTCCTGTTGAATTTATTGCGTTGCGTTGATATGAATAACGACGCGGAAATTTTAATTTAAAATCTAAAAATTCGTTTTTTATTTTCATTAAATTTTTATAACTTCCTGTGTCGTATTTTTTTAATTCTTTTTCATATTCTTTTTTTGTGTATTGTTTATTTAAAATATAATATTGTTTATTTCTTAAATTAACGCATAAAAAACAGTTAGATAAATTATTGCTGTCATATATAAATAAAGAATTTATGCAATTTAAAGCAAAAATACTAAAAAAACACTTATAACTATTATCGCAATAAATACATTCATAACAATTTTCAAGATTAAAACAAATTAAGCTATCAAAACAGTCGCGACATTTAGCTCCTATTATATAAGCGCAATTTTCAGACCAATCAACATCGCTTAAATAACAGTTTTTAGAGCGATAAGCATTCGCATAATTACAATTAACAGAATTTACATTAAAAAGTTGTATTCTCGGGGTAATTTTATATAATTCGCTAAACTGTTCAAAAAATGGTTTTTCAAAATCATAATCTTTGCCATAGTCCATAGAATCCCATTTGTCGCTCCACCAACATTTAACGCAATAAACAGGAAATATTGTATCTTTTTTATATATGCTTGCTATTTCTTTTTTGCATAAATCGCAACTTCTTTTATAAAAAAAATTATCTCTAAAAATAACTTTTCTTTTAAGTCTGCACTCAGGACAAAAAGTTGGAGGAGGAACTTGTATTTTATTGTAAAATTCAAAATCCTCTAATTCTATTGTAAAAATTTGTTTGCAATTTTGGCATTGTTTTGTTTTTTTTGTTTCATGTTTCTGTTATGTATTTTATGTTTAAAAGTTAGAAATTAATCTTTAATTACCTCCCTTGGTTTAGAGCCGTGAGCTGAACCTACAATACCTTCTTCTTCAAGCATATCGATTAGCCTAGCAGCTCTGGCATAACCAATTTGGAGTTTCCTTTGAAGAAGTGAAGAAGACCCTTTTCCAGCTTCTATTACTATTTGTTTAGCTTCATTGTATAATTCGTCCTCAGATTCAAAATCATAATCTATTGAACGAGTACTTGGTTTTATATGCTGAATTGCTGAATTTATTTCCTTGTAATTATTTTTAACATTAAGTTCTTTTAGATATTTAACTATTTTTTTTGTTTCACTGTCAGTTACAAAAGTTCCTTGTATTCTTTTCACTCCTGGCGCGTTGCTTGACATATAAAGCATATCACCTTGTCCTAAAAGTTTTTCTGATCCAGCCATATCAAGTATTGTTCGCGAATCTATTTGCGAAGCTACTTTAAATGAAATGCGAGCTGGAATATTGGCTTTTATTAAACCTGTCACAACATCAGTTGAAGGCCTTTGCGTTGCGGCAATAAGATGAATTCCAACAGCGCGAGACATTTGCGCGAGTCTTACAACAACAGATTCAACTTCTCTTTTATATTGCACCATTAAATCAGCCATTTCATCAATCATTACAATCAAATAGGGCATTGGCTCAACCCCTTCTTTTTTAACAAGTTCTTTATTGTATGATTTTATGTCGCGCACTTTAGCTTGTTCTAAAATTTCATATCTGTTATCCATTTCGCTTGTTAACCATTTAAGAGAGCTAATGGCTTTTTTTACATCAACCACAACTGGAGTTAAAAGATGCGGTATTCCTTCGTAAATGGAAAATTCAACTCTTTTTGGGTCAATCAATATAAAGCGGAGCATTTTAGGAGAATTAAAATAAGTTAAGGAACTAATAAAAGAGTTCATTGCTACGGATTTTCCGCTAC
>JBBTYX010000003.1:0-28570 GCA_038078515.1 Patescibacteria group bacterium
ATTAGCAGTTGAGTTAGTAGAAAAAGGAGTTTTAAAAACTCCTTTAATTATTGATGCTTTTAAAAATATTGATCGGGCGGATTTTGTTTTAGAAGATTTTAAAAAAGAAGCGTATGAAGATTATCCATTGCCAATAGGGTATAATGTTACAATTTCACAGCCAACAACCGTTGCTTTTATGATGGAATTATTAGAGCTTAAAGCAGGAGATATGGTTTTAGATGTTGGCTCTGGATCGGGTTTTACAACCGCGCTTTTATCTCAAATAGTTGGCAAACAAAGGATTGTTTTAGGTGTGGAAATTATTCCAGAATTAGTAGAATTTGGAAATAAGAATTTAAAAAAATATCCGCATTTAAAAGCGGAAATAGTATTGGCTAAAAAAGAAATATTAGGTCTTCCAGAAAAAGCTCCTTTTGATAAAATTTTAGTTTCCGCGAGCGCTAATGAATTACCGCAAGAATTAATAAATCAATTAAATATTAGAGGAATTTTAGTTATTCCAATTAAAAATTCAATTTGGAAAATTGATAAAATATCTGAAAATAAAATAAAAAAACAAGAATTTTACGGCTTTTCATTTGTGCCATTGCTATAAATTAGTTTTGCTACATAGATTCTATAGTTTTTTTAAAATCGTTAAAGCGGTTTTTTAGTTCAGGATCAAGGTTTTTATACGTAAATTCTATTTTTTTGATTTGCAGATTTATCTCAGAAATAAAAATTTCAAATAATTTTTTTTCTTCTTGATTATTATTGAATTCTTTAATACCTCTTTTTAATGCCTTTGGGCCCAATGCAAGATAAAATATTGGAATATTATCCATAGAAGAGAGAATAATTTTTTCTTTATTATCTAAGCGTATTCCATATTTTATTTTAGCTCCATTTGAGCTATTGCGATTTAATGTTTTTCTTTCTTTTTCTTTGTAAGTATATTCATCGCGAGGAGCTATATCATCAAAAGCGCATATAGCTGAACCTGTTTTCTTGCTAAGTATAATATTATCAACTTTATTTACATAATCGTCATATTCAGATGTTCTCACTACTATATAATCAGTGCTTAAATTTTTATGAAAAATCGCAGTTGTAAGCATTTCCATTTCTTTGCCTTTAAATTCAATTTCATTTTCGTGTATTATTTTTCCATGATTGTAAAAATTTGCAAGTTTAAATCTTCTTTCTAATTCCTCTACATATTCTTTATCTTTTTCTATTTTTCCATTAGCGTAATTATCCCTAAAACCATCCATATTCATTCGGCAATCTTCATTAACCGGTATCCCTTGTTTATTCAAATCTTCAGACATTAATTTTAAATATTCTTCAAGCTGTTTTAAGCCTTCTTTAAATTCAGATGTTTTCTCACGATGATTATTATATTGTTTTTCCGGATTATACATATTATATTTTATGATAATTCATTATAAATTTAAAAGCAAGTTTAGACAATTGAGAATTTTTTTGCTATTATTAATTTGATAATTTTCATTAAATTTTTAATTTGAAATGTGAGTCCAGCGATTTTTGAATTAGCAATAATAATTTTAATGGCAGCGGGTCTTAGTATGGTAGCGCGTTTTTTGCGTCAACCAATTGTTTTGGCATATTTGGCAACTGGAATTTTAATTGGAACATTTAGTTTTTTTAATATAATAAATCTTGACGCTTTTCGTCTTTTTTCAGATTTAGGAATAATGTTTTTGCTGTTTTTAGTTGGTTTGGAAATGAATATAACATCTATTAAATTATCTGGAAAAACATCTTTAATTGTTGGATTGGGACAGGTAATATTTACTTTTGGCATTGGATTTTTTATAGCTGTTCTTTTTAATTTTAATTATTTGCAAGCTGCTTATATCGCTATAGCGCTTACTTTTTCCAGCACTATTATTGTTGTTAAGCTTTTATCTGAGAAAAATGATTTGAATAGTTTATATGGTCGCATAAGCATAGGTTTTCTTTTAGTGCAAGATTTTATAGCCATTATAATTCTCCTTGTTTTAGCGGGATTAGAAATAGGAAATGGAATATTATGGACAAATATAGCGCTTACTATTTTGAAAGGAATACTTTTGTTTATTTTTATGTTTTGGATTGGGCGAGTTATTTTGCCTAAAATTTTTGATAAAATTGCTCGCTCCCAAGAGCTTTTATTTTTAATGACTTTGGCTTGGGTTTTTCTTTTAGTTTCTTTAGTTCATAAAATAGGATTTTCCATAGAAATAGGCGGATTTTTAGCAGGAATAGCACTTGCTAATTCATCAGAGAATTTTCAAATAGCGAGTCGCATTAAGCCTTTGCGCGATTTTTTTATACTGCTCTTTTTTATTGTTTTAGGGTCTTCTATTATTCTTACTCATTTTAACGGTTTAACAATGCCTGTTATTATTTTTTCATTGTTTGTTTTAATTGGAAACCCTTTAATAGTTTTAATTATTATGGGCATTATGGGATATAGAAAAAGAACAAGTTTTTTAGCTGGCGTGACAGTCGCGCAAATATCGGAATTTAGTTTAATTTTGGCTGCGTTAGGTTTAAAATTAGGTCATATAAACGAATCTATAGTAGTTCTTATTACTGCTGTTGGAGTTATTACAATCACATTATCCACTTATATGATTACTTACGCTAATAATATTTTTAATTTAATATCGCCTGCTTTATCTATATTTGAACGGAAGAAAACAAAAGAATACCACGCTCCTAATAAAGAATTTAATAAGCCTGTTGTTTTAATAGGTTATCATAGAACAGGTCAGAGTATGGTTAAAAAAATGGATAGAAATGATTTTTTGGTTATTGACCTTGACCCAGATATAATACAAATGTTAGACGAACAAGGGATTGATAATTTATTGGGAGATATATCTGATGAAGAAATTTTTGAAAAAGCGAATATCGCAAGCGCGGTCTTAGTTGTTTCAACAAGTCCTAATTTAGAGGACAATATAGGACTTGTTAATCGCATTAAACTATTAAAAAATAAGCCTAAAGTTATAGCGCGCGCTCAAAATATAAGAGAATCAAAAGCTTTATATGATGCCGGAGCTTATTATGTTTTACTTCCTGAGATTGTTTCAGGACATTATTTAAGAAAAATTGTAAAAAAAGAATTAAAAAAAGAAAACAATGAAAGAGTTTGAAAAAAAATTAGAAAAGTTATATTTTAATAAAGAATTATCGCGAGGATTTTTGTTGTTAATAACAGCAAGAACAATTGTTTATATAGCTATTGGATTAGTAGGGCTTTTTTTGCCGATTTTTTTATACGAGCTTTTTAATTATAATTTTCAATATATGGTTTTGTATTTTGGAATTGGTTATCTTTTGTATGCTTTGTTTGTGCCAATAGGCGCAAAGTTTTTAAATTATTTTGGATTTAGGCGCGGTTTGCGCGTAAGTATATTTTTAGGCGCTTTTTTTTATATTGTTTTTTATTTTATAAATCAGGAGAATATGATTTATCTTATACCATTATCTATTTTTATTGGATTGGCTTATAAGATGTTTTATTGGGTGCCTTTTCATGTTGATTTTAGCAAGTTTTCAGATAAAAAAATTTTAGGCAAAGAAATTAGTTTTTTAGAAACTGTTAAAGATTTAATAGGCGTTATTATTCCCATAATAGCAGGATTTTTGATTGTAAATTTTGGCTTTGATGTTTTATTTATTATCGCGATAATTATTTATTTAATTTCTGGAATTCCTTATTTAATGATTCCGCGCACTAATGAAAAATTTACTTGGGGATATTTTTATACTTGGAAAAAATATTTTTCCAAAGAAACTATTAAAGATAATTTGGCTTTTGCAGCTAACGGGGGAGAAGATATTGTGGGATTAGTTGTTTGGCCGATTTTTATTTTTGAAATTTTACAAGGAGATTATTTAAAGGTTGGATTTATAGCTACTTTAATTGTAGGAGTAACTGTAATTTTGCAATTATTTATAGGAAAGTATTTGAATAATAAAAAAAGAAATGAATATATTTTAAAATTAGGAAGCGTGTTTTACGCAATAGGCTGGATATTTAAAATTTTTATTTTAAGCGCTTTTCACATATTTATTGTTGATGTTTATCATAACATAATGAGTATTTTTACTAAAATTCCATTTGACACTTTAACTTATGAAATAGCTGCTGATCAAGGGCATTATATTGACGAGTTTACTGTTTTAAAAGAAATGGCTATAAATTTTGGACGAGCCATTATGCTTGGTTTAATTATAATTGTATCTTTTTATTTATCTATTCAATGGACCTTTGTTTTAGCTGCCATAGCAGTAATACTTTTTAATTTATTGCGACAAGAAAAAATACAAGGTTCTTAATTTTATTAAAAAATATAATTATTTATTTTTACAAAATCCCTTTTAAGAAAAATCCTATCATATATGAAATAAAAGACGCTACAGAACCTATAAGCATTATTTCTAATATTCCTATATACCATTTTTCATCAGTTATAAAAATCCGCGAATATCCCAAAAGAGCAAATGCTATTGCTGTAAATATAATAGAGAGCGTGAATGAATTTAAACCTATAAAATAAGGAATTAGTGGAATTGAGCCAGCTATAACAAAAGCTATAAAATTAGCAAATCCTGATTTTATTGGCGTTGTATCAGGTTTTTGTTTATTGTTTTTGCTTTTTACAATATGTTCTGATTTAGAGCCTAAATAACTACTTGCTCCCATTGATATTCCGTCAGCAAATAAATTTGCTATTCCTAAAATTAAAATCACATTAATTGAAAGATTAGCTCCCGCAACCCCAGAAACAATAGCAAATGTAGTTATTATTCCATCGTTCGCGCCAAAAATTATATCTTTAATATATTTTTCTGTTTTTAATTTAAATAATTTTAACATGGTTGTTTAACAAGTTTAATGCTTTTTTTCGTGTTATCATAGTAAAAACTTAAAAATTATTTTTAATAATAGCAAATTTTTGACACTAAATCAAATTAAAGTTAATATGATAATATTATGTTAATTTTTAGTCTTGGCGGTTCAATTATAAATCCCGGAAAAATAGATATTAAATTCTTGCGCGAGTTTAAAGATTTTTGCGTTGAATTAGTTAATAGCAAAGAAAAAATAGCTATAATTACTGGAGGTGGATTTGTGGCGCGCGAATATCAGGAAGCGGCGCGTAAATTTAATCTTAATAATAAAGATATTTTAGATAAATTAGGAATAAGGGCCACAAAAATAAATGCAGAGCTCTTGATTAGTATTTTAGGCGATTTAGCCTATGATACAGTATTAGAAACGCCAAACGATGTTATTGATGAAAGAAAAGAAATATTAGTTTTTTCTGGATGGAAACATGGATGGTCAACTGATTATGTTACCACTTGCGTTTCTGAACGATTTAATGTTAAGCGAATTTTTAACTTAACTAATATTCCCAAAGTATATAATAAAGAAAAACAAGACATTGATAAATTAAATTGGAATGAATATTTAGAACTTATTGGAAATGATTGGGAGCCCGGAATGAACACTCCCTTTGATCCAATCGCGTCTAAAAAAGCGCGCGATTTAGGAATAACTGTTTTTGTTTTAAAAGGAACTGATTTAGATAATTTAAAAAAAGCAATAAAAGGAAAAAAATTTAATGGAACAATAATATCTTAAAAAATAGGAGAACCTTGTTTTTTAAATTATTAAACTTAAAAAATAGGAGAACCTTGTTTTTTAAATTATTAAACTTAAAAAATAGGAAAACCTTGTTTTTTAAATTATTAAACTTAAAAAATTAGAACCTCACTAAAATACTAAACTCGCTTTGCTCATTAAGTATTTTAGGAGAACCTTGTTTTTTAAATTATTAAACTTAAAAAATAGGAGAACCTTGTTTTTTAAATTATTAAACTTAAAAAATGAAAATTTTAGATGGCAAAAAAATTGCTGATGAAAAAATCAAAGCATTAAAAGAGAAAATTAAAAGTTTAAGCCAAAAACCAACATTGGCGGTTATTTTAGTTGGCAATGACAATTCGTCTAAAATTTATGTTAATATGAAAGAAAAAAAAGCTCGCGAACTTGGATTGGATTTTAAAAAATTTGTTTTTGGAGAGGCTGTAATGCAAGAGAAAATTGTGTATTTAATAAAACGATTAAATAAAGATAAAAATATACAAGGAATATTAATTCAGTTGCCTTTGTCAGAACATTTAAATACCGCAAGAATTATAAAAAATATTTTACCAGAAAAAGATGTTGACGGACTTAGAAAAGATTCTTTATTTACGCCACCAACAATACAATCAGTAATTGATTTGTTGCAAATAGGGCTTTTGGAAGTTAAACATTTGAATGCAGAAAAAAATTTTTCTGTAACTATTTTTTCTGGAAAGCATTTTAGAAAAAAATTATTAAAAGCGCTTAATAAAATTTTTGGGCATTTAGTTTCTGAAAGTAAAAATTCAAAAGACGCTGATGTGGTAATTATAGCAAAAGGAAAAGCTGGTTTTTTAAAAGCTGATATGATTAAAAAAGGAGCAATTATTATTGATGTCGGAATAAATAAAACAAATACTGGAAAAATAGTTGGAGATGTTGATAATGACGCGCGAAAAAAAGCAGGTTTTTTAACGCCAGTGCCTGGTGGAGTTGGGCCTTTGACTATATTTAATATTTTTAAAAATTTGATTGATAACAAATAATTTGTTAAAATAAGATTCTTGTTTACTCGTTTTACTCGTAAATAATAAATAATATGAAAAAAATTATAATAGATAGGGGGTGTTTAATTTGAAAAATAGCACAATTTGGTGGATTATTTTAATTATAATCATTATTTTAGGCGCATACTTTTTATTTACCAGCAATGAAAGCGTTAATATAGAGAATGAAGAGAATATAATTCCAGCAGAAGAAACTAATTTAGAAAAAACCTCTGCAGAGCCTACTGATGTTGTATCTGAAGATGTCAAAGGTAGCGCGTCAGAAGAAAATATTCTAAATGAAGATAATAAAGACATTCCAGTTTCTCAATAGTTAAATAAGTTTTAATTACTTAAAGATTTAGAATTATGAATAAAAATATTTATTTAATTCCAGGTTCAATTATTATTGCTGGAGTGTTGATTGCTGTAAGTTTGTTTTTTGGTTTATTTGGAAATAATACTAATTATCAATTTAAAGATGATAATGTGGAACAAAATCAAAAAATTAATTTACGAGATATAAACAAGAAAACAGATCATATTAGAGGAGCTGAAAACGCAAAAATTACTATAGTTGAATATTCTGATTTAGAATGTCCATTTTGTAAAATAGTTCATTCCACTATGCGCGATTTATTAGCTTTATATCCAAAAGAAATTCGTTTAGTATATCGTCATTTTCCTTTAAAACAATTGCATTCTAAGGCGCAAAAAGAAGCAGAAGCAACTGAGTGCGCTTATGATCAAGGAGGAAATGAAGCTTTTTGGGCATACACAGATAAAATATTTGAGATTACGCCTTCTAATAATGGCTTAGATTTAAATCAGTTGCCTATTATAGCTTTGGAATTAGGATTAAATCAGGGAGAATTTAATAATTGTTTAGATAGCGATAAAAATAAAGAAAAAGTAGAAAAAGATACAGAAGAAGCTATAAGCGCTGGAGGGCAAGGCACCCCATATTTTATTATCATTGATTCTAAGGGAAATAAAATTCCAGTAAGTGGCGCTATTCCAATAGAAAATTTTAAACAAATTATTGATAAATTACTATGAGCAATAAAAAAATAAACCATTTTTCGCTAAATATTCGCGATGCGAAAAAATTAGGAATTTTAGTTATTGACAGAGAAGGAGCAGTTGTATTTTGCATTGATAAGAATACTGGCGATATTTTGGAAAAAGATTTTTTAAGAGAGCATACTCCTAAAAATTTTCATACCGCACGCGCCAGTTTTAAAGGATTGTCTGAAAAAAAGGATTTTAATTATATAGAAGGAGAATTAAATGCTCACTTAAAGCGGTCTGCGGATTTAGCTTTTAATTTTTATCAAAAGAATAAATTTGATATTTTTATTTTGGGAGGCAGGAAAGAAATTTTAGGTAAAATTAGACCAGATTTTCATAATTATTTGCAACAAATTATTTTTACAGAATTTTTAGCTGATCCAGACGAAGGAACGGGAGATGTTATAAAAAAAGCCTTAAATGCTTACAAAGAGGAAATTAATAAGCGTGAAAAACAAGGCTTAGAAGAAGCGCTTTCTCATCACCACAAAAAGTAATTTTAAATTTTTAATTCTAAATTTGAAATGAATTTTTAATTATTTAATGATTAAATTTTTAAACAAAAACAAGCGAATTATAATAAATAATAAAAATGTATGTTTAAAAATTAATAAATTTAGTCATTTAAAATTCAATAAAAATTGAAAATTTTAAATTTTAAATTATAATATGCTATATGTCGCGTTAAACAATATCCGCAGTTTATATAATGTAGGGTCTATTTTTAGAACAGCGGACGCTTTTGATGTAGATAAAATAATTTTAGGCGGTTATACAGGAGCTCCTCCGCGTAAAGAAATTACTAAAGTTGCTTTAGGAGCCGAACAATATATTAAGTGGGAAAAAAATTTTAATTTACATAAAAAGCTTTTTGAATTAAAAAAACAAGGTTTTGAAATTATAGGATTAGAAAATAATAATTTTAAAATTAAAACTATTGCTTTGAATAAATTTAAACCAAAGTTTCCTATGGTTTTAGTATTAGGTAATGAAGTAAACGGAATTACCCCATCTGTTTTAAAAGAAATAGATAGATTTATAGAGATACCAATGAAAGGCATTAAAGAGTCTTTAAATGTGTCTGTTGCTCTTGGAATAGCGTTGTACGCAATTAAAAATTTTTAACAGATTTATATAACAAAGCATCTTTTAAAATAATATGATTAATATATTATCAAAAAGTATTTTAAATAAAGTTAGGGGGTGTTTAAAATGTTAGAAGGAGTTTTTTATTATGGTTCATTTGATTTAGCGATGTTTATTATTCGTTTCGTATTGGGTATTGTATTTATTGTTCACGGTTTTCAAAAATTACAAAATATTAAAGGAACAATAGGTATGATGAGTGGAATGGGATTTCCAATGGCAAGCGTTTTTGTTCCAATACTTTCTTTAGTGGAGTTTGTTGGCGGTATTTTAGTTTTAATAGGGCTTTACACTGGCTGGGCATCGTTATTGCTTGCTATTGTAATGGTTGGTGCAATTTTAATGGTAAAAATGAAAAAAGGTTTTGTTAATGGTTGGGAATTTGATTTATCGTTACTTGCTATGGCTTTAGCCGTGTTTTTCACAGGTTCTGGTTCATGGATTTTGTTTTAAATTAAATTTTAATAATTCGGATAAATTTGTAATAACCTTATTGAAAGTCTTTTAAAATTAAGACTTTCAATATGCGAGTGTGGTTCAGTGGCAGAATAGTTCCTTCCCAAGGAACAGACAGGGGTTCGATTCCCCTTACTCGCTTATAATTTAAATTTAGTTTTGCGTTTTAAATTTGAATAAAATAAATATGATTGATTTAAATTGGTTAAAAGATAATTTAGAAGAATACAAGCAAAGCCTTGCTAATCGTCAATTAGAGTCTAAAGAATTTAAACTTGAGGAAATTTTGCTTTTGCATAAGGATAAAAAAGAAATTAGCGGAAAACTTCAAGAACTTCAAAGACAGAAAAATGTTTTAGCTGGTAAAATTGAAGAAACAGAAAAAGCCAAGGAAATAAAAAAAGCGATAAACGAATTTAATTTAAAAGATAGAGAAATAGGGGAAAAGCTTTATAAATTAGAAATTAAATTACCTAATGTTTTATCGCCTGATGTTCCAATTGGAAAAAATGAAACTGAAAATAAAGAAATTGAAAAATGGGGCGAAATTCCAAAATTCAGCTTTAAGCCAAAAGACCATTTAGAACTTGGCAAAAGTTTGGATTTAATTGATATGGAGAGCGCGAGCAAGGTTTCGGGAGCTAGATTTTATTATTTAAAAAACGATGCTGTTTTATTAGAATTTGCTCTATTGCAATTTGTTTTTAAAATACTTGTTAGTAAAGGATTTATTCCGATTATTCCTCCTGTTATGGCTCGCGCGAGCGTTATGAAAAAAATGGGAAAAGAGCGGTTTATCGCGGATAATGACGCTTTTTACATAGAAAAAGACGATTTGTATTTAATTGGAAGCGCTGAGCATACAATTGGGCCGATTCATATGGATGAAATACTAAAAGATACTGATTTGCCAAAACGCTATGTTGGTTTTTCAACTTCGTTTAGAAGGGAATCAGGGAGTTATGGAATGGATACTCGTGGAATTTTGCGCGTGCATCAATTTGATAAAATAGAAATGTTTTCTTTTGCGTGTCCAGATAAATCAGAAGAAGAACATCAATTATTGCTTTCCATGCAGAAAAAAATAATGCGATTACTTGAATTGCCTTATAGAGTAGTTATGATGTGCTCAGGAGATATAGGTTTAACTGATTTTAAGCAGTATGATTTGGAAACCTGGATTCCAACCCAAAATAAATACCGTGAAACCCATTCTTGTTCTAATGTTGCCGAGTACCAATCACGAGGAATAAAAACTCGTTTTAAAAATAAAGAAACAGGAAAAAGCGAATATGTTCATACATTAAATGCCACTGGCATAGCTATGAGCAGGATTTTGATAGCTATTTTGGAAAATAATCAACAAGATGATGGGTCTGTAAAAATCCCTAAGGTTTTGCAAGACTATATAGGAAAGAGTTCAATAACTAAAAACTAAGTATTAATAATTAAATTATGGATGCGCAGATTAAAAATTGTCAAAACTGCGAGAAAGAGTTTATAATTACACAAGATGACCAACAATTCTACGCTAAAGTGCAAGTTCCAACGCCTACTTTTTGTCCTGATTGCAGATTAAAGCGAAGGCTTGTTTGGAGAAATGAGCGCACATTATATCGTAATAATTGCGATTTATGTAAAAAAAGCATAGTAAGTATTTACCATAAAGATTCTACATATACCGTATATTGCCAAAAATGCTGGTGGGGAGATGGTTGGGATGGATTAGAATATGCTCGTGATATAGATTGGGAAAAACCTTTTTTTGAACAATTAAATAGCCTTATTAATGATATTCCAAAATTAGGTTTACCTAGTGATTATCCATCACTGATTAATAGTGAATATTCAAATTGGTGTGGAGATTTAAAAAATTGTTTTCTTATTACTGATGCTGATTATGTAGAGGATTCGGCTTATGGTTCTGGTCTTTTTCAAGTAAAAGATTGTTTTGACTGCGGTAATATAACAGAATCAGAATTATGCTATGAAAGCTTTAATTTAAGAAAATGCTATAAAACATTTTATTCTGTTGATTGCAGGGATTGCATTGATGTATTGTTTTCAAAAAATTGTTCCAACTGTACAAATTGTTTTGGCTGTGTAAATTTAAAGAATAAATCGTATAATATTTTTAATAAACAATATTCAAAAGAAGAATACTTTGATAAAATCAATGAATTATTTGGAGGTTCATATAATAAATTAAAAGAGATTCAAAGTAAAATGAAAAATCTGTGGTTAGAGTATCCTCAAAAATATTTTCGCGGGCATAGCAATGTAAATTCAAGTGGCGACTATATTTATAATTCTAAAAACGCAAAAAATACATTTTTAGCTTCAAATGTAGAAGATAGTAAATTTATTTCACTTTTGCATTCAAAAAGCACAAAAGATTGTTATGATTATACTGATTGGGGAGATACAGCGCAGCGGCTTTACGAATGTATGTCAGTTGGTTTAGGCGCTGATAGTATAAAGTTTAGCCATATGATAATTAAAAGCGTAAGAGAAGTTGAATATAGTTATTATTGCGTTACATCTTCTAATTTATTTGGTTGCGCTTCTCTTCGCAATAAGCAATACTGTATTCTAAATAAGCAGTACACTAAAGAGGAATATGAAGAATTGGCGCCTAAAATTAGAAGACATATGGGAGGGGATTAGCTTATAGCTTTATAGCTTCACAATCGGTAACTCGGTTACCGATTTAGGAAAACACAGACAATCGGTAACTCGGTTACCGATACAAAACATAGACAGTCGGTAACTCGTTTACCGACTGTTTTAATAGTATTTTTTTGCAAAATTTTGAAAAAATGGTATACTGTTTTATATGAATAAAGCAATTATATGGATTTTAGCGATTTTAGCAATTATAGGAGCTGTTTTTGGTCTTATGAAACTAGCTTCTGTTGTTCCTAATAGTGGACAATCTGCGGATAATTTTAGTATAGCGCCAGTTATTACAGATAACGATAGAGTAAAAGGAAATAAAAAAGCAAAAATATCGCTTATTGAGTACAGCGATTTTCAGTGTCCGGCTTGCGGATCTTATTTTCCTATATTAGAACAGGTAAATGAAGAATTCAGCGAGAATATTTTATTTGTATATAGACATTTTCCTTTAAGGCAAATTCATAGAAATGCGGATTTAGCGGCGCGCGCAAGCGAGGCATCAGGAGAACAGGGTAAGTTTTGGGAAATGCACAATATGATTTTTATAAATCAGAATGTATGGTCTGAGGATAGAAAAGCAAAGGATATTTTTGTAAAATACGCGGAGAATTTAGAGCTTGACGCGGATAAGTTTAAAACTGACATTGATTCTCAAAAGGTTAAAGACAAAGTTAATAGCGATTATCAAGGAGGATTTAAAGCCGGGGTTAATTCTACGCCAAGTTTTTTCTTGAATGGAGAACGCATACAAAATCCTCTTAATGTACAAGAATTTAGAGATATTATTAATGCGGAACTGGAAAAATTAAATCCAGAACCGGAACAAGAATTAAATGACGAAAATTCCTAAATGGCTTTACATATCGTTTTTATTTATTAGTTTTATTGGTTTTTTAGACGCAACCTATATTACGGCTAAACATTATCTTGGAATCCCAATTACTTGTTCTATTTTGAATGGCTGCGAACAAGTAACAACCAGTGTTTACGCTACTTTTTTTGATGTTCCAGTAGCGCTTATTGGAGCTGTTTATTATTTAGCTATTTTTGCGCTTGTAGTTTTATATTTAGATACTAAAAAAGAATATGTTTTTTATAGCGCCTCTAAAATAACAATATTAGGTTTTATAGCGTCTATTTGGTTTGTGTACTTGCAGGTTTTTGTTTTAAAAGCGCTTTGTTTGTATTGTTTGGCGTCAGCTGTAACTTCAACAATTTTGTTTATTTTAGCTATTATGACTTTAAGATTAAATAAGTAATTTATATATGAAATTATTTATTAAAATAATGCAGTTATTGGCTTACTGGCCTTTTAGACTTGCTTTTATTTTATTTTTTAGCTTTGAAATAAAAGGAATAACTAATTTGCAAAAAGCAGAAAAACCTTTTATCTTAGCTTCTAACCATATTTCTTATTTAGATCCTATATTTGTAGGTTATGCTATGCCGTTCAAATGGAGGTATTATTTTCCGCTTTATTATATGATGGATGATTTGATTTATAAAATAGTATTTTTTGTGCGTTTTTTAGGCGCTATTCCAGCGCGAAAAGGACAAGGACTTGATGTTTCAATAGCGCCTTTTTTAAATAAACTTGAAAGCGAATGCATAGTTGTTATGTTTCCAGAGGGAGGCATTAAAAGAAAAGAGGAATTACGACCAAAAAGGGGAATATCTTATATGGCCTCTAAAAGCGGAAAAAGTATTATTCCTTTAAAAATTGATTCTAATTTAGATGGCTCAATAAGTATTTTTGGCGATAAATTATGGAGGATATTTTTAAGAAAAAAAACAGTAACAATAATTTTTGGTAAGCCATTTAAAATTGAAGAAACAATTAGTAAAATACCATCTACTGACGATGAATTGCGCCAAGCATCAGAAGAAATTCTAAAAAGAATAAAAAAATTAAGCTAATTTTATTCAAACACCTCACCATTGACTTTGATGAGGCGTTTGAATATTTTTTGCTAAAAAGTAGGGGGGGGTAGAAGCTTGATTTTTTACAGTTTTCAGGTTAAGTGTGAGACACTGTCTTATCAGTGTTCTTTTATAATTATAATAAAAACAATTTAAATTGAATCAATAGGGAGGAAAAATTCTATGAAAAAAAGAGTAAGAGCAATTATTAAAAAGGGTAATGCCATTCTTTTAATCCACAGAATTAAAAAAGGAAAAGAATATTGGGTATTTCCTGGAGGAGGCATTGAGGAATCGGATACTAATAAAGAAACTGCTTTAATTAGGGAATGTAAAGAAGAACTTGGTGTAAATGTTCAAGTCGGTAAATTATTTGCTGCTAGTGATTTTATTAGTGACAATGAGAAAAAATGTGAATATTTTTACAAATTAATAAAAGGTTTAAATATTGTGGATGTAATTATATTAAGACCAACATCTAATCATAAAAGTTTTAAGAAATGTGAAAAAATAATTAAAAGATTAATAAAAGTCAGAGCGTCTAGAAATAGTTGTTTAATTTCAATTGGCGGTGGTTATGTTTCAGACATTACTTGTTATACAGCATCAGTTTATATGCGCGGAATAGATTTTATTCAAATACCAACAACATTAATGAGCATGGTAGATGCCGTTATTGGTAAGGTGGCTATTAATTTTGAAGAAAATAAAAACTTAATAGGATCTTTTTATTCGCCTAAATATGTATTTAGCGATTTGAATTTTTTGTCTACTGTAAGTAAGAAAGAAAAGATTTTAGGATTATCAGAAGTTTGGAAACATGGTTTAATAAAGCGAGACAATAATATAATTAGAAAAATTGAAAACTGTTTGTCTAATTTTTCAGATGAGTATTATTCTGAATTTATTCATTTTTCCATGAAGGTAAAAAAGGATTGCGTTGTCTCGGATTATAATGATAGAAAAGGAAAGCATAAAGCATTGAGTCTCGGACATACTTTTGCTAATTTTTTAGAGAAAAAAAACAAATATGAGACATGGAGTTGCTGTAATATACGGTATTATTTTTGTTGCTATTTTATCTAAAATACTAGGTAAGTTGTCTAAAGAAAATTATAATAAAATCATAGTAACTGCTAAAATATTTGAAAAAAATATTGGCTTATTAAAAAATATTCAAAGAAGTTTAGAAATAGAAGAAGCGCTTGAAAGTTTTCTTTCAGATAAAATCAGTACAAACAATATTTTTAATTTTGTTTTACCTATAAATAAAGGTCTTTGTGTTTACAAAAATGTATTAAAAAATGAAGTAGTTGATACGCTAATAATATTTAAAAACTTAAATTTATAAATTTAAGTTAAAAAGCAATAGATAAATATATTTTTTCATTGGTTCACATTTTTTTAAAAAGTGAGCCAATGAAAATTTTTGCTAAAAGCTGGAATATTATGTTATAATTTAAAAGATAATTATTTTATATATATGTTAAGCCAAGAGGCAATACAAAAAATACTAGGAATTGAAACAAAAATTCATATTAATCCAGAGGAAATGGCTGAAGAATTAGAGATAACATTTTATCCTTATACTACAAAGGATGTTAATCTTAATGTTTTAAATTTTAAAAATAAATTAGAGGTAACTTTAAAAAAATTCAAAGCTAATATTATTTCTTTTGATGAGGCTTTTGAGAATGTTTCTTTTAAAAAAAGAGCGAAATTAGTAAGCCTTTTATTAATGCATTATTTATCTCTATCATTTAAAAAGCTATTAGGGATAGACAGTGGCAAGAATTACATAGGTATTTCTGTTTTTTTTAATATTATAAAAAGGAAAAAAATAAAAAAAGGTGTTACAGTTATAACGCTAAATGATTTAAAAACAGGAGAATTGCCAGCTGATAAAGTGCAAGGCTTTAGAAAAAATACTGTTATAGCTATTTTAAATAGACCAGATGATATAAATAAAGATAGCGATTTTCATCAGCATTTTAACAAAGCTATGAGTTTATTTGCTTATCACATGGCAAATATTGTTATTTTGGTTGATGAAGAACAATGGATAGTATATAACCTTAATGCTTCACATCCTGTTTTTAAGTTTGATAAAGATTTTGATAAAAATGTTCTATATAATCTTGTTCCTAAAATAGCGGCTCCTATTAGTCCAAATAGATTACATGAATTTATCCTTAGTAAGAAAAAGTTTGATATTACAAAAAAGCCAATGGATATTTTAGTAGATGATTTTATAAAAAGCGGATTATTATTAGAGAAAACAGGACTGTATCCTAAAGGAAAATCAGTAGACTCTTTGCCTTTTAGAAATAAATTTTATAGATGGATTGGAGATTTGTTTTTGGATCATAGGAGCGGAATGAGTTATGGTTTTCTTGCTTTGCAACTTCCTACAAAATTATCAAAATTAATTCCATTTAAGGAAGCTGAAAAGCTATTCAATATTAAAATAAGTAAAAATAAAGATTATTTTTTGCATCAAGGAAATATTTATTTAAAGGTTCATTTACCTCAAGGACGGTTTTGTTTACAGGTACCTGAAGTATGGGTTTTAAGTCAGAGATCTGGAGCCAATAAAACAAAGATTGACCCAAATAAGGATCTTATAAAATTAGGATTGTATAATGGAAAAATGATGATAGAAACCCCGCTTGGACTAAAGCTAAAAAAAGATTATAAACCATCTTTTGATACTAGGGTAATATTAGCTCACGCAGCAGGAAATGCTATTGTTGCTTCTATCTTAGCCTTTATAAAACCAGAAGCTATATTTCCTAAAAGATTAGAGGAAAGAGGAATAGCCTTAAGTCATTGGCATGGATATGTAAATCCTGAATTTATTCTTTCTGGATGGTATGTTCATGGTCAATATAATCCTCACGTTTCTTGTTCTTCACCGCAATCCGCAATATATGCTATTGATGGCAAAATGAGAGTCTTTATAAAAAATATATTTAATAATATTAAAAATGATTATTTTGGCGACATACATATAGAGCCTCATCATGGAAGTAATATGACATTTTCGTCGCTAGAAGAGTTTGGTAAATTTGTGAGTTTTAGAAAAAATGTAGCATCGCTCGGAAATTTATATTTAGATTTGCATTATAAAGTTAAAAAGTAAAATTAACATGGATTTGTTTCTTAATTATTATACAATTTCTTTATTTATAGGTGGCTTTACCGCGCTACTCTCAGGAATAGTTGTTTTTTTACATAATAGAGAAAAATTAGAAAATATAGCCTGGTTCTTTTTAAATATAAGTTCTTCTATTTGGAGTTTTGGATATTTTGCAATGATAGTTACCTTGAATAAAAATATAGCTTGGATTAGTAATACTGTACTTCATATTGCGGCTATTTTAATACCTATATTTTATTTTCTGTTTATTTTAAATTTAACTAAAAGCTTTAAGAAATACAGGATCTTTTTTTATATAATTTCATTTATAGGTTTTATATTTTTAATTTTAACTCCTACTAGTTATTTTATAATAGATGTTATACCTAAGTTTATATTTAATTATACGCCGGATGCTGGTCCATTATATTTTTATTTTATGATTTATTTTTTTGCTGTGATGATTTATTCTCTTATTGTTCTTTTTATAAATATCAAAAAGAATATTAATATACAAGAGCGCAGGCGTTTAAAATATGTTTTTTTGTTTACTATTTTAGGCTTTATTGGAGGCGGAAGCGTATTTTTCTTAACATTTAATATTAATATACCGCCTTACTTTATAATTCTATTTGCTATATATCCTGTTGTTACTGCTTATGCTATCGTAAAACATAATCTTTTTGATGTAAAAGTTATTGCAACTGAACTTTTAACTTTTGCTTTATGGATTGCTGTCTTAATTGAGGTTTTCTTAGCAGATACATGGACAGAAAGATTTATAGAGATAGGACTTTTAATTTTAGTAATATCATTCGGAATATTGATTATCAGAAGTGTTTTAAAAGAGGTTCATATAAGGGAGAAAATTGAGGGTTTGGCAAAAGAACTTGAGTATGCTAATAAAAAATTAAAAGAAATTGACGACCAAAAAACTGAATTTATGTCTCTTGCTTCTCATCAACTGCGAACACCCCTTACTTCTATTAAAGGATATACTTCTATGTTAGAGAGCGGAGATTTTGGCAAGATAAATGATAATCAAAAAGAGCCATTGGATATTATTTTTACTTCTACAGAGAATATGAATAATTTGATTGATGATTTTCTTAACGCGTCTCGTATTGAGAAAAAAAGAGGATTTGATTATAATTTTGTTCTTGATAATCCGCTTAAACTGATTAAGGGAATCATTGATAATTTATCTATTCAAGCTAAGGAAAAAGGCATTAAATTTATTTTTGAAAACAAAATCAACAAAGAAGCAAAAATTAAGTTTGATAATAGAACGCTTTTGCAGGCTATATCTAATTTAATACAAAACGCTATAAAATATACTAACAAAGGAACCGTGGAAGTTAAATTTTCAAGAACAAATAACCATTTGGAAATTTCTGTAAAAGATAGCGGAATTGGAATGACTAGCGATGATTTGAAAATGTTGTTTAAGAGATTTTTTAGGAGCGATAGCGTTAAAGTTAATCATCCAGAAGGAACAGGACTTGGACTTTATTTAGCGGAAAGGATTATACAAGACCATGGTGGCAAGATATGGGCTGAGAGCAAGGGAATTGGAAAGGGAAGCGCGTTTTTTATTACTTTGCCAGTGGTTGAAAAAGGATAGTTGACTTTTTATATTAGTTTGCTAAAATATTAAAATAAATTATGTTTAATAAAGCCAATCAATTATTATTGTTGTTGATTACTCTATTACTACCTAAGAAGGTGGCTTTATTTGCATAACAAAGTTTTATTATAGTTTGAACGAAGCCACCTAAAATTGGGTGGCTTTTTTATAATTTTTCCATTAAAAAGCTTTGTCTCTGGCACCAATGTTCGCGCGCTCTTGCGCGCGAACATCTACCGCTCAGAAAAAAATTAAAGGAAATATTTTTTTCTTCCGCGAGTTGCCATTACCAAACTTTTTAACGGAAAAATTGTTGTTCTTTTTGTTATTTTAAAATTTAATAATTTTAAAACATAGTTCTCATAAAGCTGTTAATGAGTAAAGCGAATTTACAGCTTTATAGAGGTTTTTATTTAAAAATTTAAAAAGAGGAGAGAAAAAATGAAAAATTTTTTAAAAATAATTTGTAAAGAAGAAAAATGTTATATGAGTGTTCCTTGTATAGAATGCGAGTATAACAAAAAAAGAAAAATAAAACCATCCAAAAAAATAAAGAAAAAGAGGTGGTTTATATGAAAAAAGTAAAAGGCTTTTGTAGGAATTACAAAAGCCTTTTTGTTTTTAAGCCTTAAAAATTCACTCCGCACTCTGTTTGCGGAGTGAATTTAGTTTTTTGTTGTCAGTTAAGCTTACTCCGCAAACAGAGTGCGGAGTGAAAGTATTTTTAAGTATTTTAGTAAAATATTGTTGTTTTGCAATAATAAATTTTTGCAAAAAATAGAAAAATATGATAAATTAAAGTAACTATGAATAGGACACTTATAAAAGATACTGTTAAAAGTATTGGCAAAGAAGTATTAATAAAGGGCTGGGTAGTTTCGCGGCGCGATCATGGCAAAATCGCGTTTTTAGATGTGCGGGATTTTAGCGGTATAATACAAGTCGTTGTTCAAGTCGTTGTTGTGGAAAAGTCTAATGCTGGAGAATGGGATGTGATTGAAATTAACGGTTTAATTAAAGAACGGCCAGAAAAATTATGGAATGATAAAATGATAACTGGAAAGATTGAAATAGAGGCAAAAGAGGTTAAAATACTATCAAAATCTGAGGTTCCGCCTATTCCTATTGATACTGATGGCTTGGATATTAACGAGGATTTGCGATTAAAATACAGATACTTGGATTTAAGGCGAGATAGAATGCGTAATAACTTGCGTATTAGGCAAGAATTTAAAAACCTTATTAGAGAATTTTTGATTAAGCGCGATTTTACGGAAATAAGCACGCCGATTTTAACTAAAAGCACGCCTGAAGGAGCGCGAGATTTTTTAGTGCCTTCGCGCTTAAATAAAGGCAAATTTTACGCGCTTCCGCAAAGCCCGCAGCAATATAAACAGCTTTTAATGGTAGCGGGAGTAGAGCGATATTTTCAATTTCCTCGCTGTTTTCGCGATGAGGATTTAAGAGGTGATAGAATGCTTGAATTTGAACAGTTAGATATTGAAATGAGTTTTGTAGCGCAAGAAGAAATTCTACAAATGATGGAAGAACTCGCGATTTTAATTACTGAGCGTTTAGGTAAAAAAGTACAAGAAAAGCCTTTTCCCAGGATGACTTATAAGGAAGTGATGGAAAAATATAATTCTGATAAACCTGATATTCGCAAGGATAAAAATGATAAAGATATGGCAGCTTATATGTGGGTTACTGATTTTCCTATGTTTGAAGAGCGCGAGGACCGAAGTATTGCCGCAGTTCATCATCCTTTTACTGCAATTAAAGAAGAGCAAAAGAAACTACTTGAAGAAAAAAATCTTTCTAAAGAGAAATTATTAAATATTACAGCTCAGCAGTATGATTTGGTTTTGAACGGATTTGAGATTGCTGGCGGCAGTATACGTGAGCATAATAAGGATATTTTAGCCAAAGTATTTGAAACAATGGGGCATAAAAAAGATGATATTCAAGCTCAGTTTGGACATTTACTAGAGGCTTTTAAATACGGAGTTCCTCCGCACGGCGGCATTGCTTCAGCTGTTGAACGGTGGCTTCAGGCGCTTTTAAGCGAGGTAAGTATTAGAGAAGTGGTTGCTTTTCCCACTTCTGGAAAGGGTAATACAGCAGTAATGGATTCGCCTTCAAAAGTATCAGATAAGCAACTTAAAGAATTGGGTATTAAAATAGATGAGTAAAATACTTAGTTATAACTTTTAACTAAAATTATGTTTTTAGAATCAATTATTACAGGTTATGCAATAATGGCGCTTAATATGATAAATATTTTGCCATTGCGTAATTTTGCTATACCAGAGCCGGAAATTTCTGCTAAAGTTGCTTTGATTTGGGATTATGAAAATAATAAATTTTTATTTAAAAAAGGCAATTTAGAAAATCCCATGCCTTTAGCTAGTTTAAATAAATTAATATCTTCTTTAGTTATTTTAGATGAACTTGATTTAGAAGAAGTAGTAGAGATAACGCCAGAAGCTCTTAATACCTATGGCAAGGCAGGCGGTTTTAAATTAGGGGAGCGAGTTAAAGTTAAGAATTTGTTGCGCGCTGTTTTAATGCAATCTAGTAATGACGCTGTAACAGCAATGGTAGAAGTTATTGGAAGTCAAAATAAATTTTTAGATTTAATGAGGCAAAAAACTAATGAATTAGGTTTTAATTATTTTAGATTTAGCGATCCAATAGGATTTTCTAAGGAAAATGTTGGCGTTCCTAAAGAAGTAATAAGTTTAGCCAAAAAAGCTTTTGATAATGAATTTATTTCTTCTTCTCTTAAATTAGATAAGTATAATTTTGAATCTGTTTCAGGATTTAAACATACAATTTATAATACTAATGAACTAATTGATAATTCTAATGTTATAATGGCGAAAACTGGATTTACAGAAGAAGCTGGACAAAATTATGTAGTTAAAGTAGAAATACAAGGAAATCCTTTTATTATTTTACTTTTGAATTCAGGGGATAGATATAGAGATACTTTAGTTTTAATACAATGGTTGAAAAAAGGGTTTATTTGGTTCTAAAACAATAAAATTTAAAAACGAAAAATGAAAAACGACAAGGAAAAATTCAAAACCGAATTTAAGCGAAGAATTTATGTATGGACATTGAAACTAATAAAAATCATAGATCAGTTACCAAAAGATAATAGTTCTCAAATAATAGCAAAACAATTACTGCGAAGCGCTACAAGTATAGGAGCAAATTATATAGAAGCTCAAGCTGCTTCTTCTAAAAAAGATTTTACTAATTTTTTACATCACTCATTAAAATCAGCAAATGAATCTAAATTTTGGATAGCATTATTGCGAGATTCTAATAAATTAAACAAACAAGAAGCTAATTATTTATTAAAAGAACTTACTGAAATTGCTAATATACTGGGTTCAAGTTTACTAACTTTAAAAGGTAAAAGAGATTAATTTTTACTTTTTAAATGTGGTTTTTAATTTTTCGTTTTTCGTTTTTAGTTTGAAATATGTTAGAATCGGTAATTAAAATTTTATTGCTTTCGTTTACTTCTTTTATTATTGCTTTTGCATTAACTCCTCTATGGACTAAGATTTTATATAAACATCGCTATATTTTTGGCAAGCAAATAAGGCAAAGCAATAATAGTCCTATTTTTGAGAGTCTGCATAAAAAGAAAGAAGGTACGCCTACTATGGGCGGTGTTTTAATTTGGGGTTCGGTTTTGATTGTTATTTTTATTTTTTGGATTTTAGCGCAAATAACTAATAATGAATTTTTACAAAATTTGAATTTTTTGGATAGAGGAGAAACATGGCTACCTTTAGCGTTTTTAATTATAGCTGCTCTTGGAGGGCTTATTGATGATATATTAGGCGCTTTTCGCATTGGGCCTCTAGGCGGAGGCATTGCTATTCGGTGGAAGCTTATTGGCTACTTAATAATTGCTATAATAGGAGCTTGGTGGTTTTCTGCTAAACTTGATTGGGATGTATTTTTTGTACCCTTTTTAGGAATGGCAAATATTGGTTTCTGGTATATTCCGATATTTGTTTTTATAATAGTAGGAAGCGCTTTTTCCTCTGATCTTACAGACGGATTAGATGGTTTGCTAGGCGGAGTAATGCTTTTTGCTTTTGGTGCTTTATCTGTTGTTTCTTTTTCACAGGGAAGAATAGAGTTAGCAGCTTTTTGTTTGGTAATTATGGGCGCTCTTTTAGCCTTTTTATGGTTTAACATTCATCCAGCGAGGTTTTTTATGGGAGATACTGGGTCTATGGCGCTTGGCATTGTTTTAGGAACTATAGCAATGCTTACGAATACAGCCTTGTTTTTGCCATTTTTTGCTTTTATTTTGGTAATAGAAGCGCTTTCATCTATTATTCAGCTTACAGCCCGCAAAACAATTAAGAAAAAAGTTTTTTTGTCTTCGCCAATTCACCATCATTTTGAAGCAAAAGGTTGGCCAGAAGCAAAAATAACTATGCGTTTTTGGATTATTTCTGCTGTTATGAGTGGATTAGGACTTGTTTTTTATTTTTTAACATTCCCAGTTACTTCGTGAAATATAGTTTAAGCGTCCTCTGTAATTTCTATTTTATATGATTTCTAAAACTCCACAATTTGATAAAGCACTTAATGAAATTTTAGATAATTTAAAACCGCACAAAAGAGTTTGCAATGAGTGCAAGATGAATTTTGAAATTTTTAAGGAAGACATTGATTTTTATTATAAATTGCGCGTACCACCACAAACGCTATGCCCTAATTGCAGATTTCAGCGCATACTTGGATATAGAGTTTTTTATCTTCCTATATTTTATAAAAGAAAATGCTACGCGCCTAATCACAACGAAGAAATAATTTCTTATTATTCTAAATATAATAAAGTTAAGGTTTATGACGACACTTACTATAGTTCTCAAAAATGGGACGCTATGGAATTTTTGCAAGAATATAATTTTAACAAATCTTTTTTTGAACAATTTAAAGAATTTTCTTTTAAAGTTCCCCATCAATCGCTTAGAAAAGATTCTAATAGTGTTAATAGCGATTATGTTGTTGGAGGAATTTCAGCAAAAAACTGTTATTATGTTTCTATTCCTTATAACTCTGAAAATATATATTATGGAAGTTTACCTATTTATTCCAGAGACTCTATTGATGTGTTTTATATTCATAATGTAGAGTATTCTTATAGCAGTTTTAAATTATACAATTCTTATAATTGCGATTTTTCTTCTTATTCAGAGAATTGCATAGATAGCAATTTTTTATATGATTGCCGTAATTGTAGTAATTGTTTTGGATGTTTTAATTTGCGAAATAAACAATATTGCTTTTTTAATAAACAATTAAGCAAAGAGGAGTATTTAAAAAAGATGAAAGTAATAAACCTGGGTAAAAGAACTGTTGTAAAAGAATATAAAGAAAAATTTGAAAAATTTAAATTCAAAGCCATTAGAAAATGCGTTAATAATACTAAAATAGAAAATTCTATAGGAAATGATTTAAGAATGTGTAAAAATTGTTTTTATTGTTTTGATTTAATTAATAATTGCGAAGATTTGCGGTATGTAAGAGATAGTGATAATGGCAAAGATTCAATGGATGTTTTCGGATTAGTTAAGAGTTCTTTTGTATATGAATCAACATCAGCTATTTCTGTAAGCAATGTAAAATTTTCTATTATTGTTAAAGAGGGATTAGAAGTTGAATATAGTTCTGAGCTTAGAAATTGCGAGTATATGTTTGGATGTTTTGGATTGAAAAATAAAAAATATTGCATTTTTAATAAACAATATAGCGAAGATGAGTATTTTAAAATGATTGATAAAATAAAAACACAGATGTTAAAGCAAGGAGAATACGGCGAATTTTTTCCGCTAAAAGATAGCTTTTTCCCTTACAATGATACAGCTTTTATTGAATTTCCATTAACTAAGGAAGAAGTTTTAAAAAAGGGTTGGTATTGGCAGGACGATGTAAAGAGCGATTTAGATTTGTCAAAATTAGATATAATAGAGGCAAAAGATATGCCAAATGATATAGCTGATGTAGATGAGAGCATTTTGAAAAAAGCGATTATTTGCGAGAAAACAAAAAAACCTTTTAAGATTACAAAATTTGAATTAGATTTTTATAGAAAGAAAAATATTCCATTGCCTACTGTTCATCCATTAGAAAGAATAAAAGAATTAGTTTTTAAAAAAGAGCCGTTTATTTTATTGCACCGCAAATGCCAATGCGCTGGAAAAGAATCAGATAATAAAATATATGAAAACACGATTGAACATTTTCATAAAAATGACCATTGCCCTAATGAGTTTCAAACTGTATACGCGCCAGATAAGCCTGAAATTGTGTATTGTGAGAAGTGTTACCTTGCGGAAGTAGTTTAGATAAAAATTAAAAATTTATGATTTTATGAAAATTGGCATATTTGATTCAGGAATAGGGGGATTAAATTTTTTAAAAGCAATTAGAAAAGAATTGCCCCATTTTGATTATGTGTATTTTGGCGATACCAAGAATTTTCCTTATGGCAATAAATCACAGAAAAAGATTTATGAATTAACCAAAAAAAGCCTTGAATTTTTATTTTCTAAAGATTGCAAAATTGTTATTTTAGCATGTAACACCGCTTCTTCTTTGGTTTTGCGAAAAATTCAGCAAAAGTGGTTGCCAGAGAATTACCATGACAGAAAAGTTTTAGGAATTTTAATTCCTATTGCAGAAGAAATTGCTATTAGAAAAGAGGTAAAAAAAGTAGGCGTGATTGGAACTAAGGCAACAATTTTATCTCGCGCTTATGAACGAGAATTATTAAAAATAAACAATAATTTAAAAATTAGAGGAAAAATTTCTTCTAAATTAGTTGATATGGTAGAAAGTAAAGCAAAGCCTAAAGAAATAATAAATGAAATAAAAAAAGAAATATCCGTTTTCAATAATAAAATTGACGCTTTAATTCTTGGATGCACGCACTATTCTCATATTAAAAGTTATTTTCAAAATGTTTTGCCAAATGTTTATATTTTAGATATGGAAAAAATAGTTGCTGAAAAATTTAAAAATTATTTAGAAAAACATAGCGAAATAAAAAAATATTTATCAAAAAACAAAACAGAAAAAATATTTTTTAGTAATAATAAACAATCGGTAACCGAGTTACCGAATAGAAATAAACAATCGGTAACCGAGTTACCGAATATTCGGAAACTCGGTTACCGAAATAACGGTTACCGAAATAAAAAAATTACTTTAATGGGTTTGGGGCTTATTGGCAGGGGTTTGGCAACAGCAAAATTTTTATCAAAAAAAGGAGCAATACTTACTATTACTGATTTAAAAAGCAAACAAGAATTGAGTAAATCTTTAGGTAAATTAAAGGAATTTGAAAATATTAAATATGTTTTAGGAGAACATAGAAAGGAAGATTTTATAGATGCGGATATGATTCTGCAAAATCCAGCCGTATTACCTAGCTCTCCTTATTTACAAACAGCTCGCAAACATAATATTCCCATTGAAACAGATATTACTTTATTTTTTAAGAGTATTCCAAAAAGCGTAATAATTATTGGTGTTACTGGAAGTAAAGGAAAATCAACCACAACAGCTCTTATTTATGAAGTTTTAAAAAATAAATTAAAAAATAGTATTTTATTAGGAGGAAATCTTGTTTTAGATAAAAGCCCGTTTGATATTTTGAACAAAGTTAAAAAAGATAGCACAATAGTTTTAGAGCTTTCTAGTTGGGATTTGCGAAATTTAGGCGAATATAAAATAAGTCCAAATATAGGTGTTGTTACAAATATTATTCCAGACCATTTAAATAAGTATAAAAGCATAAAAGAATATGAGGATGATAAAAAAAATATTTTTAGATACCAAGGAAAAGATGATGTTTTATTTTTGAACAAGAACGATAAAAAAGTAAAAAAATGGAATATTGAAGCTAAAAGCAAGATAGAATTTTTTAATGGAACCAGTAAAGATGTTGTTTGTAAAATAGGTAAAATATTTGGAGTTAATAAACAAGATATTTTAAACGCAATATCTAAATTTAAAAATTTAGAACACAGGCAAGAATTTGTAAAAACTATAAGAGGAATAGAATTTTATAATGATAGCGCCGCAACAATACCAGAAGCAACTATAAAAGCAATTTCTGATTTAAAGCCTAAAATTGGCAAGTTAATTTTAATTTTAGGCGGAGTTGATAAAAATTTGGAATACAAAGAATTAACTGATAAAATTGTTAAAAATAATGCAAAAATAATTTTACTTCCTGGTACGGCATCAGATAAGTTAAAAATATGTTTCAAAAATATGAAATATATTTTTACAGAAGTTAAAAGTTTAAAAAGCGCTGTAAATAAAGCTATAAAAGAAAGTAAATATGGCGATAGAGTAGTGTTTTCTCCGGGTGCCGCGAGTTTTAATTTGTTTAAAAATGAATTTGATAGAGGAAATAAGTTTAAGAAAATGGTGAGGAGTTTGTAAATTTTTATAGTTAATGATTGTTATGCACAGAATTTTTATTATTACAATACTAATATTAACCGTATTTGGCTTTCTTATGGTAGCTTCAAGCTCTTTTGTTGAATCTCAACAAGCTTTTGGTACGCCTTACCATTTATTTATTAAGCAATTAATTATTGGCGGAGCAGGATTGTTTTTATTTTTTGCTATTGATAAATTTTTTAGCGTAAAAACTATTAAATCTTTAGCTTTGATAGCTTTTTTTGTAGTATTTTCACTGCTTTTATTTGTGTTTATTCCTGGTCTTAGTTTTATATATGGAGGAGCAACTCGTTGGATTGATCTAGGATTTTTTACATTTCAACCATCTGAATTTGCTAAAATAGGCTTAATACTATTTTCTGCTGCTTGGCTTGCCTCGCGCAAAAAAGAAGTTAAATCTTTATTTAAAACCTTTATTCCTTATTTGTTTATAATAGGAACACCAATTGTTTTAATATTATTACAAAAGAATGTTAGTACATTTATTATTACTTCTGTAACAATGTTTGTTATGATTTTTATGGCTGGCGCTAAAAAAAGACATTTAGCTGGGGTAGCAGGCGTAATCGGTATTTTATTTATTGCTGTTGTTTTTATTTTTCCTACTAGACTTGATAGGGTGAAGGTTTTTTTGGATAAGGAAATAGATCCGCAGGGAATAAGTTATCAAGTTAATCAATCTTTAATTGCCATTGGTTCTGGGGGAATAACAGGCAGAGGATTGGGAATGAGTAATCAAAAATTCAGTTTTCTACCAGAACCATCAGGAGATAGTATATTCGCGATTATCGCAGAAGAATTAGGTTTTATGGGCGCTGGAACATTGATATTTGTTTATTTGATACTTTTTATAGAAGGTATTATAATAACAAGAAAGGCAAGCGATTTTGGTCAGCTTTATATTTATGGATTTATGACCTTGATAATGTCCCAGGCTTTTGTAAATATTGGCTCTGTAACAGGTTTAATTCCTTTTACAGGAGTAACCTTGCCATTTATTAGTTTTGGAGGAACGTCGCTAGTCGCGCTTTTGATAGGAGCAGGAATTGTAGCTAGAATTAGTAGAGAACAGAATAATAAAAAATATTTTTAATAAAAAACATGTCTAAAGGCAATGCAAAAACTTGTCAGAATTGTAAAAAAGAATTTTTTATAGAAAAAGAAGACTTTGCTTTTTATGCAAAAATGAATGTCCCAGCGCCTACTTTTTGCCCTGATTGCAGATTGAAACGAAGGCTTGTTTTTAGAAATGAGAGGATTTTATATAAAGTAGATTGCGGTTTGTGTAAGGAAAGCATGGTAAGCGTTTATCATAAAGACTCTCCATATACAGTATA
>JBBTYX010000004.1:0-2756 GCA_038078515.1 Patescibacteria group bacterium
TCCAGAAATTTTTTATAGCCCATCGCGAAACAGCTGCTTGGTAAGTTATATGTATAGTAATAGAAGGCCTGGCGAAAGAGTGACAGTGTATAATATAACTGATTTGTTAACCAACGAAAGGATTTATGGAAAAGCTTATTCTGAAGAACAATATTCAACTATTAAACAAATTGATGATGCGTCGAATGATTTTAACAACACCATCGCGGAATTAAAAAAACAAAATATAAACGAATAGCCCAATAACACCCAAAATATACGTGAACTTAATTAACTTATTCCACGTTAATTTCTGAGAGTAATCCGAGAGGGTTGCTTGTAAATAAATATTATTTTTTTAAAATTTTATTATTAAATTGATCTAAAAATATGGGTAGAACATCAACAACAGATAATGAATCTATTCAGAAAACAGCTAATGCTAATGAGCGATTGGTTGTATCAGCAAAGCAAACTGGTTATCAGAATAAGTGGTTGATTTTTTTGGCTGTGTTAGCTATAAGCATAGCAGTTTGGCCATACTTATCAAAATCTTTAGATAAAAGGAGCAGAAGTGATTTACAATTGAACGCAGATTTGGTGGTTTTTCAAAAAAAGCAAGAATGTGCCAAGTTTATTCCGCAAATTAAGAAAGAATTTGAGGAAAAAAATTCAGGCTTTGGATTTACAAAGGACTATAAGCTTGAGGAGGTTTTTTATAGTTCTAAGCTAGATACCTGCTTGAAGGCCTATTCTTTGATTGGTGGACTGACGGAAAGTGTGGTGGTTTATGTGATAGATGATTTATTTACAAATAAAAACATATTTCAAAAGAGCACAGGTGAATTAACTGATCTTGATATTTTTAATAATAAAATTAAAGAATTGAAAGATTAAATAATATTTGAGGTCAGATCTCCGCTCCGTCAGAATCTCCCGAGAGGGGATTTTGACGCCTAGCCACGAAGGCAGAACGTTATATAATACTATATGGCGGTTCGAGAGGGGATAACGTTAAAAAATGAAAGAAATAATTGGAAATAATTGAGGGCAGGTCTTGAATTGTAAGGTTTTCGTTTAGTCGGGTTTAAAAAAGTATTAAGTTCGTGTCGCTAGCAACCGTGGCAGAATCCCAATTCTGGAGATCTTGTTGGAGTGAAAGAGTGCAAAAGCTAAGGGTAAGTCAAATTGTCCTGATTGCGCTATGGGGCATGATGCAAATAAGAATCAAATATGGGATTTAAATGAAATGGAGGCAGACCACGTGTCAGCTTGGAGTAAGGGTGGTGCAACAAACGCTAAGAACTGCGAGATGTTATGCATTAGACATAATCGAGCAAAAGGAAATCGGTAAGAAATTAAAAAATATGAATAAGCAAATATTCACAATCGGATACGAAATACCCACATTAAGTAATAAGGATATTGATTTTTACAAAGATCTTTCTTTAATGGACGCTGATATATTATTAATCTCTCCAGATTCATTAGAGCCGAGGGGGGATTGGGTTAGTTTTACTCAAAGCGATGACGGTTGTTATAATGTTGATGCATCAAAAACATATATAAATAAAATGTCTCGCTTAAGAAAAGAGATGCAAGATCACTTAAGCTCTGGAAAAAATATTTTTTTACTTTTATCTAAAGAAGAAAAATTCCGACTCGCAAATGGTGTATCATCCCCAAAAAAAGGACAACACACATATAGTACTGAGACATTTAGTAATTATAGCGTCCTACCTATTAGTATTGGTTCACTAACGTCTGCTTCTGGAAAACATGTTGAATTCGCGGGAGATCCAATATTTAGTGATTTTTACAAAAATTTTAATAAACATTTAGAGTATCAACTTTACATAGAAAACTCAAAAGAAGCTAGAATAATTTTTACAGGTAAAGATAAAGCAAAAATTCTAGGGGCTGTTTACAAAGTTGGGAGCGGACATATAGTTGCACTGCCTTATTTAGGATACGATGAAAAAAAGTTTATTAAATACGATAAAGTAAAAAAGGGAAATTTTTGGACTGATGAAGCGTGCAAATTTGGCAAAATGCTAATTGATTGTTTGCTTAAAATTGATCAGCAACTGGCAAATGTGATTGACAAAACACCTCCACCCGAATGGGTTTTAGATACTAAATTTTCTACGGAAAAAGAAACGTTAATAAAAAATGTTATAGAAAAAAATTTAGATGATATAAAAAAAATTGAGAAAAAAAACGATGAACTTAAGCAGACACTTAAGAATGAGGAAATTTTAAAAGATTTACTTTTTGAAAATGGCAAACCGCTCGAGTGTGCGGTTATAGAATCATTAAAAATTTTAGGATATGAAGCAGGAAGCTATAATGATGGGGAACTTGAACTTGATCAAGTGATTATTAGTCCTGAAAAAATTAGGTTTATTGGAGAATGTGAGGGTAAAGACGATAAGGATATTAATATAACAAAATTCCGACAGCTAGTTGAATCTCTAAATGCTGATTTTGCGAGAGATGAAGTTGACGAAAAAGCACTTGGCATTTTGTTTGGTAATTCTGAACGATTGAAAATTCCAGAAGAAAGAACATTAGACTTCACTAAAAAATGCAAAATAGGCGCAGAAAGAGAAAAAATCGCCTTAATTAAAACTGTAGATTTATTTTATGTGGCAAAGTATTTAAAGGAGAACCTCGACGCAGATTTTCAAAAAAAATGTAGAGATGCAATTTATAACGGGCTTGGCGAGATTGTAGTATTTCCAGAAATTCCAAAAAATGAGTAGGAGTTTTTTGTT
>JBBTYX010000005.1:0-6719 GCA_038078515.1 Patescibacteria group bacterium
GCCTATGTGTTTAGGAAATATATCGTTTTCCATAAGCAATATAAGCAATTGTGTATGGCGCTATTTCGCAATCATAAGTTCCTAATCGCATTGTTCCGCCATATTTTTTAGAATCTAAATTCGTTTTTTGCTCGTTCATAATATCAATAACAGGTTCTGTTGTTTCAGGCTCAATTTCTCTGCTGTTAGCTTTTTCAATAAGAGCTACATTGCGCGCGAATTCAATTGTGGCAAGTTGCATTCCATAACATAGTCCTAAAAATGGAATTTTATTTTCGCGAACATATTTTATTGTTTTTATTTTTCCATTTATTCCTCGTTTGCCAAATCCGCCCGGAACAATAATTCCGTCCATTTCTTTAAGCTCGCTTAATTTATTTTCATCTTTTTCATAATCTAGAGAATTAAGCCAATGAATTTTTGGTTTAACGCCACTTGCCCAAGAAGCATGTTTTATAGCTTCAATTACTGATATGTAAGAATCGCTTAAAATAAAATCGCCAGTTTCAAAATATTTTCCAACAATTCCGATTTTTATTTTTTTCTTAGCGTTATCAATAGTATTTACAAATTTTTTCCATAACAATCCATTTTTATTTTCAGGCTCTAATGAAAATTTTTTCAAAATCAAATCAATTAATCCGTCTCGTTCAAAATTAATAGGAACTTTGTAGATAGAGTCTTCATCAGGCGCTGAAATAATATTTTCAGGTTTAATATTGCAAAAAGTGGCAATTTTTCTTTTTCTCACATCATCAATAGAGCTTGAAGCGCGAGCAATAATAATATCTGGCTGAATTCCAGCGGAATTAAGAGTTCTTACAGCGTACTGAGTGGGCTTTGTTTTCATTTCGCCAACCATACTAGGTTGAGGTATATAAGAAACCAACACATACATTACTTGATTAGAGTTTTCTAAATGAAGCATTCTAGCAGCTTCTAAAAAAATTAAATTTTGATATTCTCCTGCTGTGCCTCCTATTTCAAAAAGCAAGAAATCAGCTTTTGTTTTTTCAGCAACAATTTTTATGCGATGTATAATTTCATTTGGAATTTCCGGAATCACAGACACGCACTGTCCGTTGTATTCTAAATTTCGTTCTTTATCAATTACAGACTTGTAAATAGAGCCAGTTGTCATATAATTTATGGATAAAATATCTTGATTTAAAAACCGTTCATAATTTCCAATATCTTGGTCTGTTTCCATTCCGTCTTCTGTAACAAAAACCTCGCCATGTTCAGTAGGATTCATAGTTCCAGCGTCAACATTAACATAAGGGTCGCCTTTCATAGCTGTAACGGTAAATCCGCGCGATTTTAAAAGTTGCCCTATTGAAGAAGTGGTAATTCCTTTGCCAAATCCTGAAATAACTCCTCCAATTATAAAGATAAATTTAGTCATTATTTTAAATTTTTAATATTCTCTTTTATTATTATTTTAAAGCGCGTTGTTATTCTAAGTTGAACAAAAATCTCAAATTCCAAACATAAGTATATGTCATTTTTTACTAAATCTCAATAGCATTGCGATTTGCTTTAAAAATTAAAAAATGATATAAATATAGTACTTTGTTTTTCTTTAAAAAAAAGAGTAAAGAAAAATAAATATATTATGAAAATATTAAAATTTGTATTTACAATGATTATCAATCTTTTTATGGGAATATCTGAAATTATAATTATAATTTTTGAATTTGCTATTCATGGCTGGTTTGTTACTATAATAATTATAGCTTTATTAATTGCTTGGTTATTGGGCGCTATACCAACTTTTTAATTATGAATTTGTTTGATTATTCAAATCAATTTATTAAACAAGAGAAAAAAAATATTTCTAATAACAATAAGGTTTTATCAGTTACAGAGTTTAATAATTATGTAAACAGCATTATAAGTATTCAACAAGTTATTGTTGAAGGCGAAATAAGCGGTTTTAAAATAGCTAAAGAGCGTCTTATATATTTTGACCTTAAAGACGACAAAAGTGTGGTAAGCTGTTTTTTGTTCAAATTTCAGTTAGATAAAATGGGCGTAGTATTAGAAGATGGAATGAAAATACAAGTTACAGGAACTCCAAACTTACATTCTACCGGACGATTTAATCTTATAGCAGAGTTTATTAAACCTGTTGGAGAGGGCTCAATAAAGCGCGCCTTAGAATTATTAAAACAAAAATTGTTTCAAGAGGGTATTTTTGCGCCTGAAAGAAAACGGCCATTGCCTAAATTCCCTGAAAATATAGGTTTAATCACATCACAAGACGCGGCTGCTTATACAGATTTTATAAAAGTTTTATCGCATCGTTTTGGCGGAATAACAATTTATTTTTATCCAGTAAGCGTGCAAGGCGAAAAAGCTCCAAATGAAATAACAGAGGCCTTTAATTATTTTAATCAAAAAATGCCAAATTTAAATGTTTTGGTTTTAACTCGTGGAGGCGGGAGTTTAGAGGATTTAATGGCGTTTAATTCTGAAAAAGTAGTGCGCTCTGTATTTGGTTCTAAAATTCCAGTTATTTGCGCTGTGGGACATGAGCGAGATGAAAGCTTATCTGATTTTGCGGCTGATAAAAGAGCTTCAACTCCATCTAATGCGGCTGAACTTTTAGTGCCAGAAAGAAGCGAAGTGGAATGGCAGTTAAATAAAATAAAAGAACGTTTTGTTTATCAAATGGATAAAAAAATAAAATCATTAGAACAATTTTACCAAATTTTAGAAAATAGAATGAATATATGGTGGCAAAATTTACTTCAAAAACTTGAACTGGAAGAGCGATTGTTAAAAAGCTTTGATCCTGAGGCAATACTGGAGCGCGGATATAGTATAACAATGTTAGGAGAAAAGATATTAAAAAACGCGACGCAAGTAAAAATGGGTGACAAAATAATTACAAAATTAAAAAAAGGAAAAGTAGAATCAACAGTAAATTAATTATAATTATGGAAAATAAAAATACAAAATTTAATTTTGCAAAAGCAATGGAAGAGTTAGAAAAAATTAATCGCTGGTTTGAAAGCGAGGAAGTTGATTTAGAAGAGGGAATTAAAAAATTTGATGAAGGAATGAAATTAATTGAATTTTGTAAAGAACGTTTAAAGCAAGTAGAAAATAAAATTATTAAAATTAAAAAACAATAACAAGCTAATAAAGAAAGGAGTTTATAATTATGAATACAGAAAATTATGAAAAACATGATAGTATTGCAAAAAAATCAGAATTAGAATTAAATCAAGAAAAAGAAAAAATAAAAAAATGGATAAAAGATTTTAAAGAGCAAATTGAAGGATATAAAAAAATTGATTACCCGGAATTAAAAGAAAAAATAGAAGAAATAATAAAAATAACAGAAAATGTGATATCTTATTTTGAAAAAGAATTAGAGAGAATAAATAGTTTGTCAGATTGATTATTATAATATATAAATTTTTTTAATATAAATTTAAATGAAGTTTTTAATATTTTCATTTGTAATTTTTGTTTTTCCAATATTTGTTAACGCTCAAGTTTTAATAAATGAAATTGCATGGATGGGCAATGAGGTTTCAGCAAATAAAGAGTGGATAGAATTGTGGAATAATAGCGGAGAAAGTGTTAATTTAGATGGATGGAAACTTTATAGCAAAGATAATATTCCGAATATTGTCCTTAGCAAGAGCATGCTTCCGCAAGGGTTTTTTATTTTAGAACGCGCAGATGATTTAACTTTACCAAATATAAACGCTGATTTAATTTATAAAGGCGCTTTAGGAAATAGCGGCGAACACTTAATATTAAAAAATAGCAATAATAATATTATAGATGAAATTGATGCCATAACAGGCTGGTTTTCTGGTGATAAAACAAACAAACAAACAATGCAACTTACTTTCGGAAACTCGGTTTCCGAAAGTGGAGGTCTAGAAAAAATATGGATTACAGCATTAGCAACGCCAAAAAAAAGCAATGAAATTGCTTATAAATCAAAAGTCCCAAATTACAAATCACAAACAAATTCTAATGACCAAATTTCCAATAATCAAAACCAAAGCCAAGAAATAGGAGACTTAGAACAAATTGAACAATCGGTAACCGAGTTACCGATTGTAGAAAGTAGAGATGTGGTTCAGAATAGAGAAGTAATAGACGGAAAAACAGAGTATCAAACAGTAAACGTTGATTATAAAATTTTTATTTCAGAATTTATGCCAAATCCAGAAGGAAGCGATGGGGAAGAGGAATGGATTGAAATTTTTAATAATGGGGATAAGTCAATAGACTTGGGAGGATTTATTTTAGACGATATAGAAGGAGCTTCTAGTAAATACATTATTCCCTTTGGCACAATTATATATTCTAATGGATTTTTGGTTTTTAAAAGAAAAGATACAAAAATAGCTTTAAATAATACAGATGATATGGTAAGATTATTATATCCTTCTGGAGAAATTTTAGCTCAAATAAGTTATGATAAAGCCCTTGAAAATTATAGCGCTTCGCTTAATACAAAAGATAATAAGTTTTATTGGACAGAAAATATAACCCCAGGCGAAGTTAATATAGAAATAGGCAGTCAAAAAATAACAATTAAAAATGGAGATATTAAGCAGGATATTTCAGGAGTTGAGCTCTCAAAAGTTAATAGCAATTTAGAAGCTCGCGCAGGAGGATTAAATTTAAAAACACAGGCAAGTAAAGGGGCTATTATCTGGTCTATAATTATAGGAATAATGATTGGAATTTTTGGAGTTTTAGCTTATCAAAAATTGATACAAAATTAGCTTTCAGCTTTTAGCTTCATTAGCTTTTAGCTTTCAGCAAATCTAATTAAGCTAATGAAGCTAATAAAGCTACATTATGAAAATACAGAAAAATGTTCCATTAAAAGACTATACAACTTACAAAATTGGCGGGCCAGCCAAGTATTTCGCGCGAATTGGCAATTTAGAAGAATTGCGCGAGGTTTTTAAAATAGTTAAAAAAGAAAATTTGCCTTATTTTGTATTAGGCGGAGGAAGTAATTCATTAATTTCAGATAAGGGATTTAATTGTTTGGTAATTTTAACAGAAAATAACGAGTTAAAAAAATATGGAAACAAACTTCATATTGGCGCTGGACTTAATTGGCAGGACGCGATAAACGCGTCAACAGAATATGATTTAAAAGGATTAGAGTGGGGAGAAGGAATTCCCGGAATGGTAGGCGGCGCTATTCGCGGTAATGCCGGCGCTTTTGGCGGAGAAATAAAAGATGTTTTAGAGAGTGTAAAAACTTACGACCCAATCAATGATATAGTAAAAGAATATCATAACAGCGAAGCAGGTTTTTTTTATAGAAACAGCATTTTTAAAAACAAAGCAAGTAATGAGGTAATACTTTCCGGAGTTTTTAAACTTTCTTATGGAAAAGAAAAAGATATTATGCGAAAAAGAAATCAATATCGTTTGTATCGCTTGGAAAATCATCCTCAAGAACCAAGTTGCGGTTCAGTATTTCAAAATATAAAAGATAAAAAATTTATGCAACATTATTTAGAAATGCATAGTGAAATAAGAGAACAATTTATTAAAAATTGGCTTTATAAAATACCTGCTGCTTATTTTATCTCTGAAGTTGGACTCTCAGGTTTTCAAATAGGTAAGGCTCAAGTGTCGCCAAAACACACTAATTTTATTGTAAATACAGGAGGAGCAGAAGCAGACGAGATAGCGCGCTTAATTAGTTTTATAAAATCAAGAGTTCATGAACGTTTTGGCCTTATATTGAGAGAAGAAGTGCAATATATAGGTTGGTGATGATTCTACTAATCGGTAACCGAGTTACCGATTAGAAAAAATATTCGGTAACTCGGTTACCGAATGTAAAAAAATCGGAGATTGAATCTTTGACAATAAAATATAAATATTGAATATAAATACTATACTTATTTAATTGTTTAAATAATAAATCATAAAATTAAAATCTCAAACATTAAATTCACTCCGCACTCTGTTTGCGGAGTGAATTTAGTTTTTGGTTGTCAGTTAAGCTTACTCCGCAAACAGAGTGCGGAGTGAAAATTTTTAGTTGATTAAATTTTATGCAATGTTTGTTTTTTAAATTCACGATTTTTTGCTAATTATTTTTTGCATTTTTGTTTTTGATATGATAATTTAAAGTTATATGAAATTTTTATCAAGAATATTTAGATTTAAACCAAATAGTAATAAAAAAATAAACGCTTTTAAAAATGATGTAGAAAAAATAAATTCTTTAGAAAAAGAAATAGAAAAATTATCGCAAGATGAGATGAAAAAAGAAACTAAGGATTTGCAAGAAAAGATAAAAAACAAAGAGATGAGTTTAGATGATATTTTGCCGCGCGCTTTTGCGTTTGCGCGCGAAGTAGCTAAACGAACATTAAATCAACGTCATTTTGATGAGCAAATAATAGGAGGCATAGTTATTCATCAAGGCAAAATAGCGGAAATGAGAACAGGGGAAGGTAAAACACTAACATCTGTTTTGCCTGCTTTTTTAAACGCGCTAACAGGAGAGGGCGTACATATTATTACTGTTAATAGTTATTTAGCTCAAAGAGACGCGGTGTGGATGGGGCAAATATATAGTTATCTTGGTTTAAGTGTTGGAGTTATAATAGATAATCAATCATTTTTATATAAAGAAAAAAATAATGAAAAAAAAGAACAAGAACTTGATAAAGAAAGAGATGAAAAGGGAAGTTTTGAAGTATTGCATG
>JBBTYX010000006.1:0-2853 GCA_038078515.1 Patescibacteria group bacterium
ATGCATCCCATAAATCATTATCAAAATTTGATTGCAATACATTCAGGAATTGGAGCAGTTATTTTTGCATTATTAATTTTTGTAGCAGAAAGCTTACGTGACGATGATTCTAAGGATCGTGCACGTGTGCTTCTTCGTGAAAGTTTCCTTTTCCCATTAACCGTTCTAGAAATACTAGTATTCTTTATTTTTGGCTGGCTAGATGTAAATATTTTAAGTTTATTATCAGTAATAGTAATGGCAATTCTTACAATAACTTCATTGGGTAAATTATTATCAGTTTTACTGAATAAGCCAAGATTTAACGCTAAACGTCTTAAATTACTAAAAGATCGAATAAATCAAGAAATTAATTCAGCTGTTAAAGAACGTTATGCAAACAATATTTTATTGCAAAGCTTGGGTGAAGATAAAACCGAGCTCGACTATAATCCTTTTACTTTAGATGGAGACGAGCAAAATGGAAGACATCTTTTTAATTCAGACAAAACTGGGATTATTGTTGATATTAAATTAAACAAACTAAAAGAATTTTCAAAAATTGTTGAATCAGAAGCAAATAAAAAAGGATTCAGTTTTTATAAAAATAAGATTATAAAAAATAAAGAAACCGCTGGAATTGAAAATCTAGTAAGTCAGACCTCAACTACTTCACTTAAACAAAATGATAAACAATATATTCATAAAAAATATCATGATAAAATCGAAGAAGACCATAAGCTTTTAATGAGTGTTGATTTAAGTATTGTAAATGACCCCATAATTATAGAAAAACTCACTAAAATTGTTAAAGAAATATTTATAATTAAAAAATTAGATAATTTTTCAGAAGAGATTAGATTGGATATTGCGGGATTAAGAGACCAATTTATTTCAGCAATTGTTGAGAAAAAAAGTGGAAAAATTGAAGAATTGGCAAAAATGTATATATCTTTAGTGGAGAATTTTTTAGAAGCGATAAGTAAATATGGCGGTGTTTATTCTTATGAACAAGCCAAAAAAGAACGTGGTGATTGGTTTGGTGGATGGAATGAAATAAAATGGCTAGTAGATGATATAAATGAAATATATAGAAAAGCTACACAAAGTGGAGACATAACTATTGTTCGAACAGTTGCGTATCTTCCAGTTGCGATAGCTATACGAGCGATAAATTATGGTGATCAATATGTATATCAAGAATTTTTAAGGTTTCCAACTTTACTCTATTGGTTATCCTTATCAGAAAAAGATTTAGAATTAAAGAAGTTTATGGTTGAACGTTCTTGGAGGCATTTAAAGGAAATGTCAGATTATTATATTGAAAATCAACTTCGTCGGAAAGCAAACAAACCTGAGGAAATCAAAAAATATGCTGAATTTACAATTCCACTTTTTACTGCTTTTCAAAATTTAATGAAGACAGCTTTTGAAAAAAAAGATAAGGAAGCGTTTAGCGCATTTTTAGATAATTTTCTCCAAATGTATGAAAATTTTAGTTCCGATGAGGGTTTCAATGCTGAGCATATTAGGAATCAAATTCAATGGACAGACAACCCAGAAAGTAAAAAAGTTCTTGAAGAAAAATTGGCTTTACAAGAAGCAAGGGATAAGGTTGCTGAAGATATAGAAAACAAAAAACAGCAAGTTGTTTTTGGGTTGTGTGCTTATATATTAAATAAATTTAAATTACACCCAAATGATGAAGATATAAAAGATCATTATCAAAGTATCGTTTCAAAATTACCTTCAAACTTAAAAGATCTAACCAAGCTTTATGAATCTTCTAGGAATTTTGATACAGAACGTTTTTGGAACTGGGATGATTGGGAAATGATCGTAGATGGTAAAGTTCACATGATTGATTTTAGCTCCAAGTTAGACAGACTTTTTTCCGTAAAGGCACTTTTAATTCTTCAATCAATGACTAGTGAACAAATTACCGCTCTTTCTTTGCCACCTTCTAGAGATATTGCTTTTATGGCGGAAGATCGGGCTGATAATCGTACTTTAATATCTATTTTAGGTGATATTTCTTTACACTCCGATCAGTGGTTGTTTGTTTTAACTCAAGGAGCAATAGATAAAATACCAGATCTAAAATCTCTTCTTGAAAAAGCCAAAAAGGAACAAGAACTTTTAGAACAAGAGTTTATAAAAACTGTATCTATAAGTGAAAATAAAGTAAAAGAATTTAAGGAAGAAATTTTGAAATCTTTTGATAAAGGATCAGATTTGAGAAAAATTTTTAACAAATTTGAGGCATATAACGATAAAACTAATGAAGAAATAGGTACAACTGTTCCTTCCATGGGATATAATCAAATTGATCAAAAGGCTGCATTTATTGAAAACTGGTATGTACATTATGGTGGTTGGGGAGAACAATATGGTCGAGGTATGGCAGATTCAGAAGATAAAATTGTTTTAGGTCAAATGATTGAAGGAGTTGATATAAGAAAAAACATTGATAAGAAAGATATTCTTACTGAAATTTCAACATATATAGAATCAAACAAACTAGAGAATCCTATTCTGCTTCACACACTAGAACATCTTACTAACTTTGAATTAAAGAAAAATAGTATTTTTTTCGATAGATATCGTAAAGATTGTCCAGCACATGCACTTAATGATTTACATAGTTATGAGGGAATCGTAAAAATTAATGATAATATAATTCCTGTAATTAATATATTTGTATCAGAACCCTCTTTAAGAAATAAAATTCTAATTATAGATCTTAAGAAATTTATCTCATGGAATCAATATTCACCAATTGATAAAGATGAGGATAAAAATTTTAAAGAAGGAATTTTTTATATAAAAATTATAGACCTTAATATAGACAATGAACGAAAAGAAAAGATAATA
>JBBTYX010000007.1:0-35102 GCA_038078515.1 Patescibacteria group bacterium
AAGAGCATACAATCTCTTCAAAGAACATGGGAGCGCGCGTTGATTATTATTAAAATTGTGATACAATGAAATATGCTTTTCTCAAATTTTCCAATTAAAACATTGCGCAAAGCTCCAAAAGATGAGCAATCTTTAAATGCAAAACTGTTAATCAGAGCTTCGTTTATTGATAAAATTGCGTCTGGAATTTATTCTTTTTTGCCTTTAGGATTAATAGTATTAAAAAATATTGAACAGATTGTAAGAGAGGAAATGGAAAAAATAAAAGGAAGAGAAATTTTAATGCCAGCGCTTCATCCTAAAGAAAACTGGAAGAAAAGCAACAGATGGGACAATTTCGATGCGCTTTACAAGATTAAAACAAAAAGCAATGTTGAATACGTGCTTGGGCCAACGCATGAAGAAATAATTGTTCCTTTAGTTAAAAATTTAATTTCTTCTTATCGCGACCTGCCTCTTTATTTATATCAAATTCAAACTAAATTTAGAGACGAACTGCGCGCAAAGTCCGGGCTTTTGCGAGGAAAAGAATTTTTAATGAAGGATTTATATAGTTTTCATAAAGACGCTCGTGATTTAGAAAAATATTATGATAAAGTAAAAATCGCTTATAAAAATATTTTTGAACGATTAAATTTAAATGCGCTGTTAACAGAAGCATCTGGAGGAACTTTTTCTAAACTTTCTCATGAATTTCAAGTAATAACAAAATCAGGAGAGGATATTATATTTTATTGCGATTGCGGTTTCGCGCGCAATAAAGAAATTATTAAAAATATAAAAAAATGTCCTGATTGCGATAAGAAACTAAATCAGTCAAATGCAGTAGAAGCTGGAAATATTTTTAAATTAAATACTAAATATTCTGATCCGTTTAAATTAACCTTTATTAATGAAAAAGGAGATATAAAGCCAGTATATATGGGTTGTTTTGGCATTGGCATAACGCGTATTATGGGTATAATTGTAGAAATTTATAATGATGAAAAAGGAATTATATGGCCAGAAAGCGTAGCGCCGTTTAAAGCGCATATTATAGAATTAGGAAATTCAAAAAAAGAAGCGGAAAAAGTATATAATGAATTAAAAAAACAAGGCATTAAAGTGTTATATGACGATAGAAAAATTTCTGCAGGCGAAAAATTAGCTGACGCTGATTTAATAGGCATTCCATATAGAATAGTAATTAGCGAAAAAACTATAAAACAAAATAAATTAGAGTTGAAAATACGAAGTAAAGACAATGTAGAAATGGTAACAATAGAAAAATTGATACATTTAATGAACAAATAACAAGGAACAACGAACAATTTTTATTGTTCAATGTTCTTTGTTCATTGTTTTTTTGATTATGTTCGGTATAGACCTTGGCACAACTAATACATTAATTTATAAAAAAGGGGAGGGTATTGTTATAAACGAACCTTCTGTTTTGGCTTTTAATAAAAAAACAGGAGAAGTAATCGCAATAGGAAACGAGGCGCGCTATATGCAAGGTAAAACACCAAGTCATATACAAGTAACTCGCCCAATAAAAAATGGAGTGATTTATGATTTTGAAGTAGCTGAAATAATGTTATCTCATTTTTTTAGCACTATTAAAAAAAGCTTTTTATCATTTGTTTTTAAACCATATATTTTAGCTGGAATGCCCTCTAATTTAACTGAAGTAGAAAAAGGTTCTATTGAAGATGTTTTAAAAGATGTTGGCTTTGGCAAAGTAATTTTAATTGAGAACGCATTAGCTGCCGCAATTGGAGCAGGTTTCCCTGTTCAGGAATCAACAGGTTTTTTAATTTTGAATATTGGCGGAGGCGTTACTGAAATAGCGCTTGTTTCTATGGGCGGTTTAGTTTTAAAAAACACTTTAACTATAGCGGGAGATAAAATTGACCACGATATTATGGATTATGTGCGAGATAAATATAAACTTTTAATAAGCGAACGTGTAGCGGAAAATTTAAAAATAGAAATAGGCTCGGCTATAAAATTAAAAGAAAAGATGAATTTTACTATTAGCGGTCGCGATGTGGTAAAAGGGATTCCTAAAGAAATAGTTGTAACAGATTCTGATGTAAGAGAAGCTATTTCTGATTCATTAAACGCCATAAGAGACGCTGTAAGCGATATGCTTTATAAAATACCTCCTGAGCTATCAGGCGATCTTTTATATCATAATATAATTATTACTGGCGGAGGAAGTTTATTAAAAGGATTTCCTGAATTTTTACAAGAAAAAATTGAAATTAAAGTAAGATTAGCTGATGATCCATTAACATCAGTTTCTCGCGGACATGGAATGATTTTAGAAAATTATAACGAAATGAAAAAAATACTTTGAGAGTTGTGGTATTAACTTTTAACTTTATAAACTTGATAACTTTATAACTAAAACATGCCTGATGGATCAAATCTTTTTGAAATAAAAGGGAAAAAAAACATAAAACATAGATTAGGTATAATATTTGATAATAGGCGGCTCAGGCTTGCCTTGATTTTTATGTTTATAATAGGAGTTATAATTTTTTATCGTTTAATTTTAATTACTATTATAAATGGTAAGGAATACAAAGATATTTATATGAATAACCACTCTAAAATTGAATGGATTTTACCTAAACGAGGAATCATATATGATTATAATGGTAAAATATTAGCAAAAAATAATATAGAAAACAAAAGGGAATATCCTTTAAAAGAAACAAGTAGTCATATAATAGGCTATATTAGCGAGCAAGATAAAATTGGAATATATGGAATAGAAGCAACTTACGAGGATTTTTTAAAAGGCGAGCGCGGATTTACAAATTTTAACATAAATAATAAAGGAGAAATACAAAGTATTAAGGAGATAAAAGATGGAAAAGCAGGAAATAATTTGTATTTACATATAGATTATGATGCTCAAGAAAAACTTTATAATGAAGTATTAAAACAGGTTATTGATAAAAATTCTCCGGGAGGAGCAGCTGTTTTAATAAATCCGATAAACGGCGCAATAAAAGCTCTTGTAAGTGTTCCAAGTTTTGATAATAATTTTCAATCTAAAGACGAACTTGTATTAATTTTAAAAAGAGATGACGCGCCTCTTTTTAACAGGGCTATTTCAGGCGAATATCCTTCTGGCTCTACTATAAAACCATTTATTGCGGCAGCAGCATTATCAGAGAATATCATAGATCCTAATTTTAAAATGGAAACAAATGGAAGTATTACAGTTCAAAGCATTTATAATAAAAATATAAAGTGGATTTTCAAAGATTGGAAAAATCACGGTTTTGTTAATATGGTAGAAGCCATCGCGTATTCGAGTAATGTTTACTTTTACACTATTGGCGGAGGATATAAAGATATAGCGGGATTAGGCATAAATAAAATTGACAAATATTTGCAAAAGTTTGGAATGGGCAGTAAAACCAAGATTGATATTATAGGAGAAAGTAAAGGGCTTATTCCAAGTCCTAAATGGAAAAGCATAAATATTAACGAAGATTGGTATATAGGCGATACATATAATACTTCTATTGGGCAGGGATTTTTACGCATTACTCCTATTCAATTAGCTTCTGCTACTTCTGTAATTGCTAATAGTGGCACATTATATCAACCACAAATAGCAAGTAAGGTTGTATCAGATAATGGAGATATTATTTGGAAAAATGAGCCTAAAATATTACAAAAAAATATTATAAAAAAGGAATATTTAGATATAGTAAAAGATGGTATGAGAAAATCTGTTACAATTGGAACAAATTGGCGTTTAAATGATTTACCTAAACCAGTTGCCGCTAAAACTGGTTCAGCAGAAGCAGGTAATAATAGCGAAACTCATAGCTGGGTAACAGTAATGAGTTTTTACGATGATTTACCAAAAGATGAAAAAGAAAAACCTTTTGTTTTATCAGTATTAGTTGAAAATGGCGGTAATGGGGAAACAAGCGCTGTTCCTATTGCAAAAAATTTTTTATCGTGGTATCTTGATGATAAAAATAAAAGCCAAGAACAATAGCTTTGCAGGCGTATTTTTTTAAAAATTTTTTAAAAAAACATTATGAAACTTACGCGCGATTCATACGCAAAATTAACTCAAGAATTAGAAAAAAAGAAAACTATAATCCGAAAAGAAATTTCGGATAAAATTCGCGATGCCAAAGAATTTGGCGATCTTTCTGAAAATACAGCTTATGAAAATGCCCGCGAACAAGAAGCTTTTAATGAAGGAAGAATAAAAGAATTAGAAAATATATTGCGCGAAGCTAAAATAATCACTATAAAAATTGATAAAAGCAAAATAAGCATAGGAGACACAGTGGAATTAAAAATTGATTCTAAAAACGAATCTAAAATAGAAGTAATTATTGTGGACTCGCAACAAGCAAATCCAGAAGAAAAAAAAATATCTATTGAATCGCCTTTGGGCAAAGCTCTTTTAAATTGTAAGGAAAACGATATAGTAAATGTGGAAACTCCTAATGGAAATATAATATATAAGGTTCTTAAAATAAAATAACATAACAAAAAAATTAAAGACAAGATTTTAAATTCTATTTAAACTATGAATAAAGATATTCTTATAGCTAAATTAGAAAAATTAGCTAATATTAAGAAAGCTGGTATAGACCCATATCCAGAAAAAACAAACAGATCTTTTACTAATAATGACGCTTTAAAAAAATTTAGTTCAATAAAAAAATCCATTTATTTAGTTGGCAGAATAAGGTCAATGCGTGAAATGGGGAATGTTTCATTTGCTCACATACAAGATGAAACAGGTAAAATACAAATTTTTTTAAGTAAAGAAAATATTGGAAACGAAAAATACAAATTTTTTATTAAAAATATTGACATCGGAGATTTTATTGAGGTTAAGGGGAATTTATTTAAAACAAAATCAGGAGAAAAAACTCTAAAAGTAGAGAAGTGGAAAATTTTAAGCAAAGCTTTAAAACCGCTTCCTAGCGAGTGGTATGGTTTTAAAGACGAAGATAATAGACATAGATATAGATATTTAGATATATTGTTTAATCCTGATGTAAAAGAAATAATACAAAAAAAAGCGGTATTTTGGAGCGCTGTTAGAGAATTTCATTTAAAAAATGGTTTTATGGAAGTAGAAACTCCTGTATTGGAAAATACAACAGGAGGCGCTGATGCCAGGCCTTTTGTAACGCATCATAATGCTCTTGACCTTGACCTTTATTTACGCATTTCCGCAGGAGAACTATGGCAAAAACGATTGATGGTAGCAGGATTTGAAAAAACTTTTGAAATAGGACGAATATTTAGAAATGAAGGAATATCAACAGAACATTTGCAAGATTATACTCAATGTGAAGCATATTGGGCATATAGCAATATGGAAGAAATGTATAAGTTTTTGCAAAATTGTTATAAATTTGTGGCTAAAAAAACATTTGGAACTTTAAAATTTAATATTCGTGGATTTAAAGTGGATTTAGGAAAAAAATGGCCATTGATTGATTACGCTTTAGAAATAAAAAATCAAACAAAAATAGATATTTGGAACGCGACTGATAAAGAAATAGTAAAAAAATTAAATGAACTGAAAATAAATTTTGACTCAAATAATATAGAAAGAATGATTGATAATTTATGGAAATATTGCAGAAAGAAAATAGCTGGACCAGCGATACTTATTAACCATCCAAAGAAAATTTCTCCATTAGCTAAATCAGACAACAAGAATAAAGATATTGTAAAGCGATTTCAATTTATAATAGCTGGTTCTGAAATAGGTCAAGGTTATAGCGAGTTAAATGACCCGATTGATCAAAAAGAGCGATTTCAAGCTCAACAAAAACTTCGCGATCAAGGAGATGAAGAAGCGCAAATGGAAGACGCTGAATTTATTGAAGCCTTAGAATACGGCATGCCTCCAACATCAGGGCATGGTTTTAGCGAAAGATTATTTAGCTTTTTAGCAGATAAATCTATAAAAGAATGCCAGACCTTTCCATTAACACGACCCAAATAATATATATTTATAAAGTCAAGTATTTTCTTTTATTTTTTTATGGTAGAATTATATTCTATGGAAAATATTACTTACGAACAATTAAATAAAAGGGCGCAAGAAGCGTTTGAAAATAAAAAAAGCCTTGAAATAGGAAAGCAAGATAAAGAACAATTAACTTTCAAGGAAGAAAAAATTAAACAAAAATTAAAACAAATTACCGCAACCCCTTATTTAGATGAAAAAGAAGTAGAAGAAAATAAAAATAGCATATCAAATTTAGACGAGCGTGCCCAGTTAACATTTTTAACTAAGCTCTGTTTTACTAAAGGGCCTAATTTTGCTATAAAGGTAGCGCAAGGTTTATCAGATAGCGTATTAGACAGCTTGCATGCTGTTTTAGTTGAAGACGAAACATATAACAAGCTAAAAGAAGAAAATATTATATAAATAACTCAAAAGTTAAAACTACAAATAAAAATTAAAAGTTTTTAGATTTGAACCGTAGTTTTGATTTTTGCTTTTTGAGTTTTGAATTTTTATTATGTTTAATTTTTTAACCAATCCAATTTTTTTAACCTACGCTATTATATTTTTTATAGTTATTGCAATAATTGTGGCTTTTTTTGTATTGCGCGGATTTAAAAAAAATAATTTAAGTTTAATATTGGGAATGTCTCTTTTTCTTATTAAAATACCGCGTTATGAAAAAAAAGATAAAAATGAAAGCATAGAATTAAAACATTTATTAGGAATTTCAGCTCAAATGTACGCTTCTTTTAGTATTTTGCCAAAGAAATCTAAAATTATTTTTGAAGTAGCTTCAAGTTACAATGAAGAAGAAATTGCTTTTTATGGAGCTTGCGCTAAAAATTTTATTAATGAATTTAAAAAAGTTATTCACGGAGCTTATCAAAATGCTAAAATTGAGCAAATAGAAAATGATTATAATATTTTTTCCAGTAAAGGGAAAAGCGCAGGAGCTTATATTGTTTTAGAAAAAAGAAATTTTATGCCTATTAGAACTTATCATGATTTTGAAAATGATCCTCTAAGTCAAGTTATTTCAGCGATAGGTAAGTTAAATATAGGTAATGGCGCAGCTCTACAAATTGCTTTGCGTCCAGTGAAAAAAAATTGGTATAAGGGAGCAAAATCAACTTTATCTAATCTTAAAAAAGGTAAAAAACATGGCATTATAAAATTATGGGGGAAAACAGTAAGCGATGTTACTGGCGTTGGTTCAAAGGATAATAAAGTTGTTAAAGAAGAACCTATTGACCAAGAACAAATTGAAGCTATTTCTAAAAAAATAAGCAGACCTGTTTTTAATGTTAATATAAGAATAATAGCTAATGCTTCAAATGAAATAGAAGCTGATCAAATTTTAGACCAAATGCTTCAGCAATTTTCGCAATATAGTCTTCCTAATCAAAATGGTTTACGAATTAGAAAAGTAACTGGTTATAAATTAAAGAAGTTAATATATAATTTCATATTTCGTGTTTTTGAAAAAAGAAGCAGTATAGCTTTAAATACTGATGAAATAGCAAGTATTTTTCATTTTCCTTATCCTGGACTTGAAGTTCCAAATGTTAAATCAGTTTCTTCTCGCGATATTGCTCCGCCAAACACTCTTCCTAATAAAGGAGAATTAGAAGTGGGACAAGTTGTATATAGGGATGAAAATCAAAAAGTGTTTTTAAAAAACGCGGACGATAGAATGCGTCATTTTTATATTATTGGTCAAACAGGAACTGGAAAATCGCGTTTTCAGCAAGAGTTAATAAAACAAGATATTTTAGCTGGCAGGGGCGTTGGAGTTATTGACCCTCATGGCGATTTAATAGATGCAACTCTTGCTAATATTCCTAAAGAAAGATACAAAGATGTTATATTATTTGAACCATTTAACACTGAAAATCCAATGGGTCTTAATATGTTAGAATATGAAACAGAAGACCAAAAAGATTTTGCCATACAGGAAATGATTCTTATTTTTTATAAATTAGTTACTGATCCCGCTATGATTGGCCCTATGTTTGAGCATTATATGCGTAATGCTATGATTGCTTTAATGGTAGATAAGAATAATGTAGGCACAATGGTGGAAATACCTCGCCTTTTAACAGATGACGAATTCGCTGAAACTTATATCAGCAAATTAACTGATCCAGTGGCTCTTAATTTTTGGAGAAATGAATGGAAAAGAACAAGTGAACAGCAAAAAGGAGATATGTTTGGCTATTTAATTTCTAAAGTAGGACGATTTGTTGAAAATCCTATGATGCGAAATATCATTGGACAATCGCATTCCAGTTTTAATTTAAACAATATAATGAATGAAGGAAAGATATTCTTGGCTAATTTATCTAAGGGAAAGGTGGGAGATATGAATAGTAATCTTTTAGGGTTGATTTTAGTGTCTAAAATACAAATGGCTGCTATGACGCGGGCTAATATAAAAGAAGAAAATAGACGCGATTTTTATTTATATGTTGATGAATTTCAAAATTTTACCACAGATAGCATTGCAACAATACTATCAGAAGCCAGAAAATACCGTTTAAGTTTAACAATGACTCATCAGTATATCGCGCAACTTGATGAAAAAATACGAGACGCTGCTTTTGGTAATGTTGGAACAATAGGAGCATTTCGCGTTAGTCAAGAAGACGCTGAAATATTGGAAAAACAATTTGAACCTGATTTTTCCCGTTTTGACATTATTAATCTTCCTAATCGTAATTTAATAATCAAACTTTTAATTGATGGAGAAATAACATCCGCTTTTAAGATGAAAACAATAGATTCTGTAAATGGCGATTACAGCAAAGTGGATTTAATACGTCAAATGTCAATTTTAAAATATGGTCGCGATAAAAATGATGTTGAACAAGAAATAATAAAAAGAGCAAATCTTGCAACTTTTGATTCATAAATTTTAATTTGAAATGTGTATAATATATATTCCAATTCTTACAAGCCTAATCAAGACAATTATATAAGGCGCGCTAAAAGAAAAAGGGGTATGTCATTTTTAACCTATTTTATAATAGGTATTTTTGTTGTTATTTTTTTTATTATTTTTATAAATAAAGCCTTGTTTTTCCAAATACAAAGCATAGAAGTAACCACCAATAAACTATCAGAGGTACAACATCTGATCATCAGAGGTACGAACTCTAATAGTGAAATTTATAATAGTGTAGCTGAGAAATATACTAATATACTTTTTTCTTCTTCAAAAGAAATCAAAAATCACTTACAAGCAAATTTTTTAGAAATTTCAAATATAACAGTTAATCGTAATCTATTTAAAAGAAAAATCTATATTTTTTATAGTACTCGCGAACCAAAATATATTTGGTGTAATTCTAATATCGAAGGGACGACCCCTGATAGTGAAAAGTGTTTTTTAGTTGATAAAAGCGGTATTCTATTTAAAGATAATGATCAAAATGAAAATTTTATGTCAATTAAAAATGAATATTATCAGGATTTAAAATTAAAAAACGCAATACCAAGTAATGTGTTATATATTGTAAATAATTTTTCTTCTATATTAGAGCAAAGAAGCATTGATTTAAAAGAAATAATAATTAAAAATAATAGTTTAATAGTTTTTGTTTTAGATATTTTAGATGCTGAAAATAATTTAAAAAACACAATAGATGTGAGATTTTCTTTAGAAAAAGACTTAGGCGAGCAATTAGAAAAATCATCAAGTTTAATTAATTATTTAAGCAATATTGATTTAGAAAAAATAAAATATATTGACCTAAGAGTGAAAGAAAAGATATATTATAGATAGTTCAAAAGTTAAAAGTTAAAGGTTAAAAGTATAGATAAAAACTAAAAAATTATGAATACATTGTATAGAAAATATAGACCCCAGAAATTTGAAGAAATTGTAGGACAAGATCATATTATTACGGTTTTGCAAAATGCTTTAAAACAAGGCAGAGTAGCGCATGGTTATTTGTTTACAGGACCTCGCGGAACTGGTAAAACAACAACAGCGCGAATTTTAGCGCGCGAGCTTAATTGCGAAGGTTTAGATTTAATTGAAGTAGACGCGGCATCTAATAGAGGAATTGATGAAATAAGGGATTTAAGAGAAAATATCCGTATTAGCACTGGTGAAAATGCTTGGCGCGTGTTTATATTAGACGAAGCTCATATGTTAACCACAATTGCTTCAAATGCTTTACTTAAGAGTTTAGAAGAGCCTCCTCCTCGTACTGTATTCATTTTAATCACAACAGAACAGGATAAAATAATACCAACTATTAAATCGCGTCTTCAAATACTTCCTTTTAAAAGCATAGCTTTAAACGATATTATTACCCGTTTAGAACAAATTGTTAAAAAAGAAAAAGTTAAAGTAGATAGCAAAGTTATTAAAGCAATCGCTATAAACGCATCAGGAGGTATGCGTGACGCAGAGAGTAATTTAACTAAAATTTTAAGCACTGGAAAAGATAATATTGTACTTGAGGATATTAGGCATATTTTAGGCATTATAGACGAGCATTTAGTGATAAAATATATAGAACTATTATTTGTTGGTGATAAAAGCAAAATTTTTAACTTTATAAAAAATTTAGAAGATAAAGGAATACAGGAAAAAATATTTTTAAAATCGTTTTTAGAATACTGGCGTAAACTTATTTTAATAAACGTTAATCCGCAAATAGCAAGCGAACTTTCTTTGCAATTGACAAAAGAGGATTTAGCAATTATTATAAAGCAAGCTAAAAAAGCTTCATCGCAAATTTTAATTAAAACAGCGCAAATATTTTTACAAAACTTTAATGATTCAGAGAAATATCCAGAACAAATGATGGCGCTTGAAATAGCAACACTCCAATGCTTAGATTTATTCAAAAAAACCACATAGTAAACATAGTAATACTTGCTATTACAGTAGCGCTTGTTTACGTTTTATTTTATAAAGATATGTACAAATCTATTGATTTAGATTTAAAAAATGATACTTCAAAAACAGAATTTTTTATAAGTAATGATAATAAAATAACAATAGAGCGACCAATAGCAGGAGATATTTTAAAAGGTATTTTAGCGTTAAAAGGAAACAGTAAAGAACCTTTAACATTAAATTTAAAAGATGCTAACAACACTATTTTATTAACACTTAATTTAGATGCTGGAGATTTTGAAAAAGAATATGTGTACGCTTCTCCGCAATCAGAAACAGGAAAATTAGAAATCGCTGATTTTTCAATTCCAATAAAATTTAATATTTTAAGCGGACAAGAAGTAAAAGTATTTTTTTCAAATATTAGCAAAGATCCAGAATTAAAAAATTGCGGAAATACTTATCCAGTAATAAGACATACTTCTGATAAAAATCCATCTTTAAGCGCGATAATTAGCTTGCTTGTAGGTCCTAATAAAGAAGAAAAAATGCAAGGATATTTTACTAATTTGCCTTTGCGCATCATTAAAATAAATAATTTTGAAATTAAAGAAGGCATTGCTTATGTTGATTTTTCCGAAGAATTAGGAATTGGCGTAGCTGGTTCTTGTAGAGTAGACGCTATAAAATCTCAAATAGAAGAAACGCTAAAACAATTTGAAAATATAAAAAGCGTTATAATATCAATAGAAAGCAAAGCAGATGGAATATTACAGCCGTAAATTTTAAATATTGCCGGGTCGTCTAATGGTAGTGACATTGGGTTTTGGTCCCAAGGATCGGGGTTCGAGTCCCTGCCCGGCAGCAGTTTTTAATAAAACGAACTTTAAAGCGACGGCTGTTTGCGTTTCATTTATTCAGGTTTCGCTTTTTTAACAATCGGTAACTCGGTTACCGATTGTTTTTTTAATCAGTAACTCGTAATCGGTAACTCGGTTACCGATTGTTTTTCTGCGTTTGAGTAATTATTGCTTAAATTGTTTAAATATGTCAAGATATGTAATATGTATATGGAAATTAAATCAGCTAAATTTATTAAAGGTATTATTGGCGCGGATGATATTTTATATGATGGCATTTTACAGATAGCGTTTTTTGGTCGTTCAAATGTAGGTAAATCAAGCGTAATAAACTCTTTAGTTAATCGCAAAAATTTAGTAAAATCAAGTAATCGCCCTGGCAAAACTCAGCGATTAGATTTTTTTCTAATTAACAATAATACATACTTTGTTGATATACCCGGTTATGGTTTCGCAAAAATTCCAAAAAATAGAAGAGAGAAACTTCGTAAACTTATTTTATGGTATTTGCTTTATTCAGAAGTTGAAAACAGAAAAATAGTTTTAATAATAGACGCTAAAGTGGGACCAACTTCATTTGATATTGAAATGATAGAGCTTTTGCAAAAAAATAATGAAAATATTATAATAATAGCTAATAAAATAGATAAGTTAAAAAAAAATGATATAAAAAAACAAATACAATCTATTATTCAAGAGATCAAAAACGACAATGTAATTCCATATTCTGCTAAAACAAAACAGGGCAGGGAAGAATTATTATTAAAAATATTTGAATAATTTTAAATTATGAGCCCTATTAAATTTAAAATTGAAAAAAAATTAAAAGGAGCATTGGGTAGAGCAGGGAAATTAAGCACGCCTAATGGAGATATTTTAACTCCAGCTTTTGTAACTGTGGGTACTAAAGCAACTGTAAAATCGCTTTCGCCTGAACAAGTGGCAAATTTAGGAGCGCAAGTTATTTTAGCAAATACTTATCATTTATATTTACAGCCGGGAGATAAAATAATAAAAAAAGCTGGCGGTCTCTGTAAATTTATTAATTGGAAAGGTCCAACAATGACAGATTCTGGTGGGTTTCAAGTGTTTTCATTAGGCGAGGCAATGGGCTCAAGCGTAAGTAAAATCGCAAGTGGCAAACAATCGGTAACCGAGTTACCGATAAATAAGAGAAAAGAAAAATTGGCTAAGATTGATGAAAACGGAGTTAAATTTACATCGCCAATTGACGGAAGTTCGCATTATTTTACGCCCGAGAAATCAATTGAAATTCAACATAATATTGGAGCTGATATGATATTTGCTTTTGACGAATGCACTTCGTCGCAAGCAAGTTATGAATACCAAATAAAAGCAATGGAGCGCACACACAGATGGGCTAAGCGATGTATTGATTATCATAAAAAATCTAAAAATAGGGAAAAACAAGCTTTATTTGGTATTGTTCAAGGCGGGAAATTTAGCAATTTGCGTAAAAAAAGCGCGCAAATAATTGCCAGTATGCCATTTGACGGCTTTGGTATTGGCGGTTCATTTATTAAAGAAGATATAGACGCGTCAGTTTACTTAGTTAATAAAATTTTACCAGAGGACAAACCCCGTCATCTTTTAGGAATAGGAGAGCCCATTGATTTATTTGGCGGAGTAGAAAAAGGAGTGGATTTATTTGACTGCGTCGCGCCAACAAGAATTGCAAGAAATGGAACTCTATATACAAAAAAAGGCAAAATAAATATTTTTAACGCAAAATATAAACAAGATTTTAAACCAATAGAAAAAGACTGCGCTTGTTATACTTGTAAAAATTATACAAAAGCTTATATCGCGCATCTTTTTCGCGCTAAAGAAATATTTGCTGCAACACTCGCGTCAATTCACAATCTTTACTTCATAGTTAACCTTGTTTCTCAAATTCGCGAATCAATTTTAAATAATAATTTTTACGAATTCAAAAAAGATTTTTTAAAACATTACTTATAGAAAAAATTATTTGACAAAAATAATTTTTCGTATTAAAATAGATATATGACGATTAAAGATCAAATTTTTGAAGATTTAAAACAAGCAATGAAAATGCGGGAAGTTGATAAGGTAACTGTTTTACGCACTATAAATTCAGCTATAAAAAATAAAGAAATAGAATTAAATAAACGAGAAAATGGTCTTAATGACGAAGAAACAATATCTGTAATTGCCAAAGAAGCTAAAAAACGAAAAGAAGCGATTTTTGAATATCAAAAATGCAATAGAGAAGAATTATCGCAAAAAGAAGAAAAGGAATTGAAGATATTGCAAAAATATATTCCAAAGGAAATGACTGAACAAGAAATAATAAATGAAGTGGATAAAACAATAAAAGAATTAAATCCTAATGGAATAAAGGATTTTGGTAGAGTAATGCAGGCTGTGATGGCTAAATTAAAAAACAGAGCAGACGGCGCGTTAGTTAATAAAATTATTAAAGAAAAGTTAAATTAAATATTTAATTTCTCTTTAATAGTTCTTTATAGCGCGACGCAAGAAATATAAGGTACCCTCCACGCCTTATAAACCCCACTGATGTACTTGCGTCGCGCGCTAAAAATACAACAAATGGCAGAGAACCTAGTACCAATCTTCCAAATGATGATCTCTCCTTTCAACATCATTAGAAGGTGGTTCTCTGTCAAGTCTTTTTTTATCCTTTTATAATATAGAAGGGTAATTTCATTTTAGGCAAAGAGAAAAACAAGGTTCTATGTAATAATTTTATTGACAAATGAGCTAATTTTAGTTCATAATTAAGAAATGGAACAAATCATTAAAAAAATAATTGAAATACTAAGCAAAGACGGAGTTGTTGTTTTGCCGACTGATACTGTTTATGGCATTTGCTGTTCATTTGAAAGCATAAAAGCATATCAAAAAATATTAGCTATAAAAGGAAGAGAAGCTGAAAAACTTTTGCCTGTATTTGTTCATTGTATGCAAAAGGCAAAAGAGATTGCGTATATAAATAAAAAACAAGAGCAAATATTAAATGTGTTTTGGCCTGGGAGTATTACTTGTATTTTAAAATCAAAAATAAAAAATAAATTTAACTTTCTTAACACAATTGCTATTCGTATTCCAGATAATAATTTATTGTTAAAAATTTTATTGGAATTTAAAAAACCTCTTTTTCAAACATCTGCTAATTTATCCGGATTAAATCCAGCTAAAAATGTAGATGAGATACAAAAACAGTTTAAAGATAATTTTGTAAAGCCGGATCTTATTATTGATGGAGGAAATTTATCAAAAGACTTAAATTCAACAATAGTTGATTTAACTAAAAAACCTTATCGTATATTGCGTCAAGGGAAAAACTATATATTAGTCCAAAAAACCTTGGAACGAATATCCTCGTAAAAAATCGCTCCAACTCATATCTTTTCGTCCTTCGGGCCTAATTTTTTTAATTTTAATTTCATTATTTTGAACTTCTGCTTCTAATATTTGTATTCTTATTATTTTTGATTTTTGATTTTTTGTTTTAATTTTTGCATAAGAAAAAGCTATAGGCCATTCTATATAAGCTCTTATTTTTCTCTCTATTATTTCTGGAGATTCTTTCCAATTTATTTTAGCGTTTTCTTTTTTAATTAAATTTGTATAGGTTGCTTTATTTTCGTCTTGTTTAACAATCGGTAACTCGGTTACCGATTGTTTTAATTTTTCTAAAATATCAATTAGCAAGTTAGCTCCTAAATTAAATAAAATTTCACCCAATTTTTTTGTTGTGTATTTTTTATCAATAATAAATTCTCTTTGAATTAAAATAGGTCCAGCGTCTATTTTTTCTGTCATTTTAATAATTGTAACGCCGGCAATTTTATCACCATTTATGATTGTTTCTTGCAATGGCGATGGCCCCCTGTATTTTGGCAAAAGAGAAGGATGAATATTTAAAATACCATATTTAAACTTCTTAATAATATTTTTAGGAATTATTTTTCCATATGAAGCAACAATGCCAAGAGAGTACTTATCATTAAGTAAATGTTTACTATTTTTGCCAATAATTAAATCAGGCTTGAAATTGTAGCTAGTAAAGTTAGCGTCCAATTCCGTTTCATTAAGTCTATTTAAAATTATTTTTGAATATTCGCTATCGCCAAAAAATACTAATTTTTTTATTATTTGCTTATTGTTCATTGTTTTTTGTTTTTATTTCTTTCCATTTATCAGAAATTAAAATACCTTGCAAATGGTCATATTCGTGTTGTAATACCTTTGCTAAAAATCCTTTTGCATGCAACTTAAATTCTTTTCCTTCTAAATTTTTAGCTTTGATATTTACGCGACAAGCGCGTCTCACAAAGCCATATTTTTTAGGTATAGACAAACATCCTTCTCCTTCGTCATTATATGGTTTAGATATTTTACTTATAATCGGATTTATAAAAACATATCCATTTTTAATATCAATATTATCAATTTTATCAAATTTATATTTAGATACGCCTTTATGCGATTCATCTTTAAACGCGATACTATCAACAACAAATAGCTGTATATTTTTTCCTACTTGCGGCGCGGCTAATCCAACGCCCTTCCATTCGCGCATTTTAATAAACATATCTAAAACAAGCTCCTTTACATCATGAGTTATATGTTCTATTTTCTTGTTTTCATTTCTTAATATTGGATTTTTTTTACCTATTGTTAATGTGAGCATAATTCTATTCTAAAATATCAACTTCCCAATCAAAAGGAATAAATTCAAGTAAATATTTTTTTACATCTCTGCTTCCAATTTTAATAATAATTTCATAACGAAACTTTCCCTTTAATTTATATATTAAAGCTGGCATAAAATCAAATATTTTTGTATTTAATCCTTTTTTATTTTTAATATATTCCAATTTTTTATTTAAAACCTTTGCTTCGTTTATGGCGCTTACTTCGTTTTTATGGGAAAAAGTTAATTTAATCATTTCTGTAAACGGCGGATAATTTAAAGCTTTTCTTTCTTTTAATTCATTCTCATAAAATAATTTATAATCATTTTTTAAAATAGCGTTGTAAATAATATTTTCCTTATCATATGTTTGTATAGCAAAATCATTTTTAGCAAAATTTTTTAACCGCCATAAATTAAAAAAAGTATAAAGAAACGCGTTATAATCAGGAAAATTAAGCTCTAAATCTGGCGCAAGAGCTATTACGCAATCAAATTCTAAATTTTTAAATTTAAAAATTATTGAAGTTGTTATTGTAAAATCTGCATTATTTATATCTAAAATTTGTTCTTCTAAATCTTTTTTTACATCTGAGTCCAGTCTAACCACTTTGACAAAGGGCATTATTTCTTTTATTTTTTGTTCAACTTGTTGCGTGCCAAAACCAAAAAGCCCTAAATTATGATAACCGCATTTATCGCATATTTTAGGAGTCTCTGTTTTATACAAACAATAATGACAAAGAAGATAAGGTAATTCAAATTTTTTATGATAAGTAAGAGTAACGCTACAATTTTTACATTGAGGCATAAAACCGCAATCTTTACAAACAACTAAACGAGAATACCCTCTGCGATTTATATAAAGTAAAACTTTTTTATTTTCTTTAAACGATTTATTTAAAATATCAATAGTCTCTCTTATAAAAATATCTCCGTATGGCAAATTTATTAAATCTATTATTTTAGTTTTATTATTTTTATTATTTTCACTCCGCACTCTGTTTGCGGAGTGAAAACTTATATTTTTTTTCCAAGAAAAAAGAGATGGGATAGAGCAGTGATTTTCAATTTTAGCGCCAGTTAACTCTGCTAATTTTTTTGCAACTGAAACAGCGCTATAATGCGGTTTTTGATCCCAAGATAAATGCGATTGATCAAGTTCTTCATATATTATAATTTTTTTTAAATTAATATATGGAGCAAAAAGAGCAGACTTAGTGCCTTTTACTTCGCTAATATTGCCATTTCTAATTTCATTAAACAAATCAAATTCTTTTTTTAATCCCAATTTAGATGTAATATCAATTTCATAATCGGTAACTCGGTTACCGATATATTTCATAGGATATAAATATAGCGTCTGTTCAACCTTTTCACTATCGGTAACTCGGTTACCGATAGTGAATTTGTCTGGATTTTTCAGTAAATATTTTGGTATAAACTTTTTTAAAACAAGTCCAAAAGATGTCCAATAATACTGGCTTATCCATTTAGCTAATTCAATTTGATATGAAAATAACACAGGTTCGTCAATAATTGAATATTCAATAGGCTTTAGCGCAAAAGTAGAGCTTCTAATAATGCTTTTTTTATGTTTAATTGTATCGCATTCTAAAACAATTGCAGGATATTTTTTATTGCGCATTTTTATCTCAACCAATGATCCGATATTTAATTTTCGCGCGCTAAAAAAACTCATTTCTTGCGGATTAGGACGAGGAATATTAGTTAACGGAGTAGCCTTTATTAAAAACATATAACATAACATATAACACATAACACATAGCAATTCAATGCATTGTGATAATTTTTTTGCTCAAAATACAAAAAAAGTGTAAAATGGATTAAATGTATAATCTATAATTAAGATGTTTAAAAATTTTGTCATTAAAAATTATGCAAGTATTTGGTATTAAAATTCGTCCTATATTAGAGAAAAAAGTTTTAAAACTTAATTTTAAGAAACAACTTTTTTTAATTACGCTTAATCCGGAAATAATGCTCAAGGGTTATTATAGCGCTAATTTTAAACAAATTTTAAATTCTTCTGCTTTTCATACTATTGACGGCATAGGCCTTCAGATAATAGCGCGTTTTTTATATAAAAAAAAAATAAAGCGCGCAACAGGGTCAGATTTATTTACAAAACTCTTAAATAAAATTAATATAGAGAATAACCACAAAATATTTTTATACGGAGCAAGTGAAAATAGTTTAAATAAAGCGCTAAATCGTATCCGCTACAATTATCCCAATATAATTATTAACGGTATTCATGGCGATATACCTAAAAAAGAAGCTGTTAAAATGATAAACCAAAAAAAACCAGAGATTCTTCTTGTAGCTCTTGGCGCGCCAAAACAGGAAGTATTTTTATATAATTATTTATTTAAAATGCCTTCTGTGAAACTTGCTATTGGAATTGGAGGAGGAATTGATTCATTTGCGCATCCATACCTCAGGGGCCCCTTATTTATGCGTAAAATTGGTTTAGAATGGTTTTGGAGACTTTTAGTAGAGCCGTGGCGATTGCCAAGAATATTTCGCGCCACAATTATTTTTCCAATTAAAGCAATAAAAGAAAAAATGCTGTTTAAACAAGCAATAAAATGATAAACTTAAATACTAAAAAACATATTTATATTGTTGGCATAAAAGGCGCTGGAGTATCGGGATTAGCTCAAATTTTAAAAGGATTAGGGCATAATGTATTTGGTTCTGATATTTCTGATAAATTTTTTACTGACAAAATTCTAAAAAAAGAAAATATTAAAATTAAAACGCCTTTTGCAATTAAAAATATTTCTCAAAATATTGATTTAGCTATTTCTTCAAGCACTTACATAGGTAGCAATAATATTGAAATAAAAGAGCTTGAAAAACGACATATTCCAATTTTTGGATATGCAAATGCTTTGGGAAATATTTTTAATCAATATTACGGAATAGCAATAGCAGGAACTCATGGCAAAAGCACTGTAAGCGCAATGATTGCTTATGTTTTAGAACAAGCGAAATTAGACCCTTTTGCTTTAATAGGAGCCGAATTACTGAATTGGAAATCAAATGCCCGTATTCCTCAAAATATTACTCCTAACTCTATATTTGTTATAGAAGCTGACGAATATAAAGAACAATTTTTAAATTATAAGCCCAATATAATAGTTTTAACTGATATTGATTTTGATCATCCAGATTATTATAAAAATAAAAATGATTATAAAAAAGCATTTAAAAAATTCAATGATAATTTAAAAAAAGACGGTTCAATTATTAAAAATAATAAATTAGAAATTAGAGGGTATAATTTACAAATAATTGGCAAACATAATCAAAGAAACGCTAATTTAGCTTATTTAACTTGTAAAAAATTAAATATCAAAGATAGCGTAATTAAAAAAGCGCTTTTTTTATTTAAAGGAACTCGCAGGCGTTTAGAAAAAATAGGAGAGTATAACGGTTCTATTATAATTGACGATTACGCTCATCATCCAATAGAAATAAAAGCGTCTTTATTAGCTTTAAAAAAAGAATATCCAAATAAAGAATTGGTTGTGTTATTTCATCCACATACATTTTCTCGCACTAAAAAATTTTTAAAAGAATTCGCTAAAAGTTTAACAGCGGCTGATAGAATTTATTTATTAGATATTTACTCATCAGCTCGTGAAGAAAATTCAAATATCACATCAGATAATATAATACAAAACATTAAAAAAAACGCGGTAAATTTAAAAACAATAAAAAACGCTATAAAATTTTTAAAAAAAAATTTATCGTCAAAACAAGTATTAGTAACAATGGGAGCGGGCGATGTTTGCAATGTGGCTTACGCTCTAATAAATCATAAAAAAATTAGAACCTCTAACAAATTCTAAATATGCGTTCACTGCGTTCAATACATTGCTTCGCAATAACACTTTGTTCAGTAAGAATTTGTTGAGAACCTTGTTTTTTAAATTATTAAATTTAAAAAATTAAATAATATGCAAATTGTTGTAAAAACAAATTCAAAACAACATAAATTAGTTAAAATTGATGAAAATAATTTTATAGCTTACATTAAAACATTGCCAAAACAAGGAAAAGCAAATAAAGAATTAGTTGAATTGTTGTCAGAAAAATTTAAAATTCCTAAAAACAGAATATGGATAAAATATGGTTTGAAATCAAAAAACAAAATTATTAAAATTATTGATTAAAAAAATATTAAAATATGAATATTGGTATTGATTGTCATTATATACATAGCAAACCGCGAGTAGCTCAATATGTTATAAGCTTACTTTTATCGTGGAAAAATAATGGCTATTTTCGCACGCGGGAAAATAGAATTTTTTGTTATTTTAACAAAAAAGACGATTTAATAGATAGTTTTCCTAAAGAAGTAGAAATTATTATAAGTAAAAGCAAAAATAATACTTTATTTGAACAAATAGCGCTTCCAATGGAAATATCAAAAGACAAATTAGATGTATTTTTTTCTCCTTATCTTTTACTTCCATTTTTTTCATTTAAAAAATCAATTATTACCATATATGACATTTCTTTTGTGGAATATCCAAAAGAATCAAGTTGGAGAAATTTCTTTGATTATAGATATCGTAAATATTTATCAAAAAGAGCTGCTAAATCAGCAAGCGCCATTATTACGCCAACAGAGTTTACTAAAAAAGAACTAATGAGGTTATGGGGCATTTCAGAAAAAAAAATTTATGTTTTACCTTTGGGTAGTAATATTAATTTCCATAAAACACAGCTTTTAAATTTTCCGCGCCAAGAGTTTATTTTATTTAAAGGTTCTATTTTAACAAGAAGGTATCTGCCGCAAATAATAAAAATTTTTTATGAAATAGCAAAAAATCATCCTACGCTTCGTTTTATAATAGTTGGTAAAGATTTAACTAATCCTTCGCAAAATATAGATAATCTAATAGAAAAAGTAAATTATAATTTAATAAGAAAAGCTATCACTCGCTTTGACAAAGCTTCGGAACAAGATATGCTGACTTTTTATTCCCAAGCAAAAGCATTTATTTATCTATCGGAATATGAAGGATTTTGTCTACCTATAATAGAGGCAATGAATTCAGGTTTGCCAATACTCGCTAATAAAAACAAATGTCTGGAAGAAATAGCTGGCAATGCGGCGCTATATATTGATAATCCTAATAATGAAGCTGAACTTTATATTAAATTAAATCGTATTTTAACTGATACTAATTTGCGACAAGAATTAAAAGAACGAGGAATACGCCAAGCGCAAAAATTTTCATGGCAACAAAGCGCTAAAAAAACTTGGGAAATAATGCAAATGATAGGCCATGATGAACAATAACATTTAATTCTAATAAATTGTGCCAAAAATCACAATAATAATAATAAATTATAATACTGAAAAAGAAACAATAAAGTGTTTAAAATCGCTTCAAAAATTAAATTACAAAAATTTTGAAGTAATTTTAATTGATAATGCTTCTAATAATTTTAATAAAATAGAGATTTGGATAAAAAAATACAAAAACCAAAATAAAAATATAAAAATATACAAGCTAAAATATAATAATGGTTTTACCGGAGGCGTAAATTTTGGAATTAAAAAAACTTTAAAAAATAAAACAGATTATGTATGGCTTTTAAATAATGATACTATTGTTGACAAAAATTGTTTAACAGAACTTGTAAAAACAGCTGAACAGGAAAATTCTGCAATTACTGGCAATAAAATATTTTCTCTGTCTAAAAAACAAACAAAATTAAAAACCAATAAATCTAATTTAGAGTTTAACAGCGGTAGCTTTGATTGGATTAGAGGATCTTATCCAAAAGGCGCGATAAAAAAACCTAAATGGATTACTGGAACTTCAATGCTTATAAAAAAAGAAGTATTTGAAATTATTGGCTTATTTGATGAAAGATTTTTTCTTTATTATGAAGATGTGGATTTTTGTTTTTGCGCGAGAAAAAAGGGACTTAAATTATCTATATCAGAAAAAGCTTTATTATGGCATAAAAAATCGTCCTCAACAAAAATACTTGGCAAAGATCTAATTTTATATTATCATTATCGTAACTTAATGCTTTTAACAAAAAAACACGCTCCAAAAACAATAAAATATATAATATATCTTTGGGGTTATTTTTTAATTTTTCGTTATTTTTTTTCTAAGCATATAAAATACGCTATTTATGATTTTTATCATAATAGATTCGGAAAATTTAATCACTAAGTATTAAAAATCTCACTAAGATATTATGTTTCAACAACAAACAATAAAATGCCAGAATTGTAAAAGCGAATTCACGATTGAACCAGAAGATTTTGAATTTTATTCTAAAATACAAGTTCCTTCTCCTACATTTTGTCTTGAGTGCAGATTTAAAAGAAGAGCTGTCTGGCGAAATGAAACCACTCTTTACACTGGCAGAAAATGCGATAAATGTGGCAAATCTGTTATTTCTATGTATAATCCTAATTCTCCATACACTGTCTATTGCTATGAGTGTTACAATTCTGATTCTTGGGATCCAAAAGATTATGCAATGGATTATAACAAAGACAAGCCATTTTTTGAACAGTTAAATGATTTAATAAAAAAGGTTCCGAAAATAACAACGCATATTACTTCTGGCGCAGGGCAGAATGTGAATAGTAAATATACAAATATGGCAGGGAGTAATAAGAATAGCTATATGCTTTTCAACGGTGGATCAAATGAAAATGTAATGTACTCTCGCGGACCGTTTAAGTGCATGGATTCAATTGATTTATATTTAGCAACTGAAGTTGAGCTTGGTTATGAATTAGTAAATACTCACAAATCAAACAAAATAATCTGGAGTAAAAATTCACGCGCTTGCTTGGATAGCTCATTTCTTTTGAATTGCAGTGGATGTACTAGTTGTTTTGGCTGTGTTAATTTACACAACAAAAGTTACCATTTTCTTAATGAACTGCTAAGTAAGGAAGAATATCAAAAAAAAGTAAATAAACTCATAGGAAGTTATTTAAAAATAGAAAAATTCAGGAAAGAATTTGAAAATTTTGTTCTTAAATTTCCACACCGAGAAAACAATAATTTGAAAACAGTGAATAGTGTCGGCGATTACCTGACAGAATGTAAGAATTTATTTAATTGTTTTGAAGTGACAAAGAGTGAAGATTGCAAGAATATGTTTGCCACTAAAATGAGTAAAGACAGTTACGATTGTATTGGCTACGGCTATAATGCTGAATTACTTTTAGAATGTATTACAGTAGGTTATTCAAGTCGTATTATTGGGTCAAGCAGTATTGAAAATGGTTATAATTTGGAATATTGCCTCTTTTTAATGAAAAATAATAAAAATTGTTTTGGTTGTGACGCGTTACGAAATTCTGAGTATTGTATTTTAAACAAGCAGTATAGTAAGGAAGAATACGAAAAATTGCGTGAGAAAATTATTAATGAATTAAAAGAAAAAAATATATACGGCCTTTTTATACCATCGGAATTTTCACCCTTTGCTTACAATGAAACGATTGCTCAAGACAATATGCCACTTTCTAAAGATGAAGCCATTTCACAAGGTTTTCGTTGGGAAGACAATATACAAAAAACAACTGGTAAAGAGACCATGAAATCAGAACAAATTCCAGATCATATAAAAGATGTTAAAAACAATATTGTTAAAGAAATATTAGTTTGTATAGATTGTAATAGAAATTATAAAATTATACAGGAAGAACTTGATTTTTATCGCAAAATGGTTTTGCCACTTCCGCGCAAATGTTTTAATTGCCGGCATACTGATCGTATTCATCGCCGCGGGTTAATGAAATTCTGGAGCCGAAAATGCGCTAAGTGCGATAAAATCATCATGACATCTTTTGCACCGGAACGTCCTGAGATTGTTTACTGCGAGAAATGCTATCAAGTTGAGGTTGCTTAATTAAAAACATTTTTTACATTCGGTAATAATCGGTAACCGAGTTACCGAATGTAAAAGTAACAGAGTTATCAATTAAAAAACACGCCTGATAGGCGGAATAAAATAAAAAATAATACTAAAAATATTAAATTAATAAATTATGAAATTATCTAAATTTATCTATAAAATATATGCTCCTAAAATAGCGCTTGCTCATTGCGATATTCCTTGCGGTATTTATACAATTGAGCCAGCTATAACAGCTGCGAAAACAGTAATAAAAATGACGCAAAAATTAAAGGACTTAAATCCTCCTAAAAACAATGAAAACAAGCAAGAAGTATTGGAATTTTTAACATCTGTAAGTCGTTTTACAGCAACAAAAGAAGAACACGCGCAAAAATGCAAGCAGGAATTATTAATTTTATGGACTGATTTTTTTAAAGAACATCACTTAAATATGTTTCCTGATTTGCATAATATTTTTTGGAAAGCGACAAAACTTTGTTCTAAAGTAAAACAAGAAGTTTCATTAGAAAACGCGAGAGAATTAGAGAAAATTGTAAATGAAATAGCAGAAATATTCCACAAAGCAAATAATTAATTATAACTTTTTAGCTTTAAAAACTTTTTAACTTTCAAATAATATAATGTTTAATAAAAAAAACTTATTTATAATATTGCCTATAATTTTAGTTGCATTTTTTTACAGCGGTTTTTATGTTGGCAGTAATTTAGATTATTTAGTGTCTAATCCAACTAATCCTGAATTTAAAAAATTAAAACAAGTACATAAAGAATTAACGCAAAATTATTTACGAAATAACGAGATTACTTTTGAAAAAGCGGAATACGGAGCTATTAAAGGATTAGTTGAATCTATAGATGATCCATATACTTATTTTATGGAACCAAGCGAAACAAAAGATTTTTTAGACTCTATAAATGGAAGTTTTGAAGGAATAGGAGCTGAAGTGGGTTTAAATGAAAACAAGCAAATAATTGTTATAACTCCTTTAGAAGGAACTCCTGCTAAAAAATCCGGGCTTTTACCGCAAGATATTATAACAACGATTAACGAAATATCTACTACTGGAATGAGTTTAGAAAAGGCGGTAAGTTTAATAAAAGGCAAAAAAGGAACAGTGGTTACTTTAGCAGTTATAAGAGGTGAAAAAAAAGAACTAATTAAAATTCCAATAACGCGAGGTTTGATAACCATTCCTGTTTTAGAATTAAATATTATAAAAAATAGCATCGCTCATATTAGACTATTTAATTTTAATGAAAACGCAAGCGAAGAATTTAATAAAGCAGTGCAACAAATACTATCTCTTGGCATTGATAAAATAATTTTAGATTTGCGTTATAACCCGGGAGGAATTTTGCAAGAAGCAGTTGAAATAGGTAGTTGGTTTATAGAAGAAGGCAAAATAATTGCATCTGAAGAACATGCTGACAAAACACTAACTTCGTATACCAGTCTTGGATCGGGTCAATTAGCAAATAGCGATTTAGTTGTTCTAATTAACAAAGGTTCGGCTTCAGCCTCAGAAATTTTAGCTGGAGCTTTATTTGACCATAAGAAAGCTCCTTTGGTAGGAGAAACAACTTTTGGCAAAGGAACGGTGCAAATATTAAAAAGTTTTGATGATGGCTCTACGCTTCGCGTAACAGTGTCTAAATGGTTATTGCCAAAAGGAATATCTATTGATGAAGAAGGAATTAAGCCTACTGTTTTAATAAAAATGGATACATCTAAAGAAAATGACGACAAAGACATACAGCTTCAAAAAGCAATTGAAATACTTGAAAAAAGATAGAAAATCGCTTGACTCGCAACAACAACTATGATATAAAAGAATATCTATATGAAAATTATTCTACAAAAAGATGTTCCCAATGTAGGACAGATAGGCAAAGTAATAGAAGTTAAATTCGGTTTTGGCAAAAATTGGCTAATTCCACAGGGTTTAGCTATTTTAGCTACGACTTCTTTATTAAAACAAATTGAAGATAAACAAAACAAATTTAAAAAAGAACATGAAGAAACATTAAAGCAATGGAATCTTAATATAGAAAAGCTTAAAAAATCAGCTCTTGTAATTAAAGCTAAAGTTACTGAAAAAGATAACTTATATTCTCATATTACCGCTAAAAATATTAAAGATGAATTAAAAAAACAATGCAAAATAGAAATAAGCGAAAAACAAATAAAAATACCAAATGAAATTAAGCACATTGGCGAACACAAAGCAATAATAGAACTAACCCCGGAATTAACTCAAGAGTTAAATGTAAAAATAGAAGCTATAAAAAATAAAACAAAAGATAAAAAAATATCAGTTAAAAAACCAACTATTCGTAAAAAAACCGTAAAAAAAACAATTAAAAAAGAATAAATCATAAGAGATAAATTCTCTTAAAAATATACCGCACAAAATATCACACCAAAATTAAAATCAACGTCAGAGGTATTTCAAAATTATCTCTAACGCCACACCAGAGAATACAGTAAAATGCCTTTTCTGGAGTGAAGTATTTATTATTAAAAGCCTTGCTTAAAGCAAGGCTTTTTAAAAAAAGTTCAAAATAAAAACAATTAGAATAAACTTCATGCGTAGATAATTTGTTTTCATTATTAAAAGATTCTAACTCAATATAATAAATATTATTTTCTTCAAATAATTTTGTTACTTTTACTACTAAATAAGGATAATCATCACTAAAATCAATAGTAATAAAATCTTCTCCAATCTCATTTTCTAAACGTCTAAAATAACATTCTCCTAACACCATATGTGCATCTGCTTTTATCTTAGTTAATTTATATTTAACTAACATACTTTTTATAAATTCGTAATTTACAATTCTTACTCCCTTATAAATTATTTTTTTCATAAAAAATCTCCTTTAAAAACTTGTTTAGATTTTAAAATAACTAAAAGAACAAAAAACTATTCTTTACAAAAAAGAATAGTTTTTAAAAGCACAGTATTTAAATTTATATTTTATGTTATTTTAAAATTATAAAAATCAAAAACAACTCCTTTTTGTAAAGAAATCAGATTATTTTGCCATTGCCAAATTTTTTGATTTAATTTAATCATAAATTAAAAATTATCTAAACAACATTTACCATTTTTGCTGTACGATATCCTCCGCTGAATAATTTTTTTCGGAAAGTTTTAAATTTAATAATACCTTCTTTCATTGCAAAAATAGTATCGTCTTTACCTAATTTAGTATTTTTACCAGGAACAATTTTTGTTCCTCTTTGACGAACAATAATATTACCCGGGCTAACTTTTTGCCCGTCAAATAATTTAACGCCTAAATATTTAGGATTTGATGATCGTCCAAGTTTTGATGATGCTTTTCCCGCTCTATGTGCCATATGTTTATATTATTAAATGTATAAAAATTATAATGCTTTTAATCGCAAACTTTTTGTTTCTCTTTTCAGTGTTTTTAATGCTTGAATTTCCGCTCTTATATCAAGCGGTAATTCGCCTAATACTTTATTTAACTTAGTTTGAGATAAGTTTAACACATCATTCCAGCGTTGTAAAGAAGTTAAAATGTTTTTTAATTTTTCTTCGTCATATTCATAGATTTCAATTAAACTGCGCGTAATACCTTTAGTTTTTTCTTTATTGTATATGCCCTCTATCTTTTCTTTGTCTAAATAATTATTAACGCGTTCTTGTAAATCTTTAATCTTATCTTCAATCTCTTTTTTATCTGCTTTTAATGCTTCAAATTCCTCTATTGCTTCGTCAACTTCTTGACTTTGTATCTTATGCTTTTCTTTTTGATTTATATTTTTAAAATAAGGGCAAATATCATTATATGGCTCGTATTTGCATAAATTAGAAGGCTTGGCAGGGAATTTATCCTCAATAATTGCTTTTTGAATTTCAGCTATATATCCTAATAATTTATCCCTTGTTTTATTTAACTCTTCTTTGGTTTTTTCAGTGGAAACTTTTTCGCCATGCCGTAAAAAATACAAACCTGCTTTTATCTTGCCTTGATATTTTTCTACTAACTCAGGCCATAGGGAATTAAGCCCGAGGTGATAAATTGAGAGCTGTAAATCCTGTTTTATCTCTTTCTTTGTTCGCATAGAATTACTGGTCTTATAATCAATCACTTCCAAAGATCCGTCTGGCAACTTATCTATGCGGTCTATAATACCAGATAAAATATGATTTTCGCCATTTTTGCCTTGAAGCGGTATTTCAAAGCGCTTTTCTAAGGCAAGTATTTTTATCTTGCTAAAATCATTACTTTCATAATAATCTTTTATCATACGTAATCCTTCTTCATAGTGTTTTTCCGCGTCTATTTTAGTTTTAAAATAACTTTCTAAATTATTTTTTTCCCAAGATCTTTCAAAAAAATGCATAGCCTGTGTTGGCGTAGGGAGGAGCAGAGAATCTTTATGTATAAACTCTAAAACCTTATGCATTAAGCCTCCAAAACGAGCTGCCTTACCAGAAGGCAATCTATGCTTATCAATATATTGATACTTAAATATATACGGACAACGCAAAAACCAGTCTATTTGTGAATAAGAAAGTCTCATTATTTAATTATACACTAAGAAACGCTACTTGATAATAAAGGAGAAAAAAATGGCTACAAAAAAATACCTGTTAAGAAATCAGTTAATTCTCAATGGGTATTATTTTTTGCAAAAAATAATATATTATGTTATTATTACAATAATTAATATTTATTATTAAAAACATAAACTAATATGATAACGCTAAATAAACTTTTTAAAAATTCTTGGCAAATATATACCAAACAATTTAAAACGCTTTTTTTAATAACCGCGCTTACTTTTTTACCAATAATTATATTTCAAGATTTAATGGAATATTATTACGAAAATAACCTTAAAACAGGGGAATTTTCGGGAATAGGCTTAACATTAATAGCTTTAATAGTGCTTACCTTATTTATAAGCTTTGCTGGAAAAGGAGCAATAATTAAAAGCATAGATAGTAATAAAGGAATTAGAAAATCACTTGAATTTGGATGGAATAACTTAATATCAATTATTTGGGTTGATATTTTAACCTCTATATTTATTATTATAGGATTTATTCTATTTATTATTCCAGGCATTATGTTTTCTGTATGGTATGCTTTTGCTCTTATGGTATTATTATTAGACAATAAAAAAGGTTGGCAAGCGCTAAAACAAAGCAAGGAACTAACGCGAGGTAAGTGGCAAGGTATTTTTATAAGATTAATACTTATATATATTATTTTAATTGCTATAAATGTAGCGCTATCTACAATAAGCAACTTAGTGAGCGATAATAAAATTGTAATAAACGCGATATTCTATGTGACAATGCTATTATTTACGCCATTTATATTTAGTTACACTTATGTAATTTACAAAAACTTGAAAGGAGGCACGCATAATGGAAAATAATTATAAAATATTCTCTAAAAATAATCATTTTTTTAGCATTTTATCAATATCTTTAACTTTACTTATATTAAGTTTGTTTGTTTCTCAAATTTTTACTATTAAAAATAAAATAAGGGACGGAATTTTAATAAATGGAAGCCCTGCGACAATTTCTGTAATAGGGGAGAGCGAATTATTTGCTACTCCTAATATAGCTAAAATTTCGCTTTCTGTATTAACAGAAGAAAAAACAGTAGAAAAAGCAACAAAGAAAAATAATGAAAAAATGAATAGTATTATAAAATTTATTAAATCGCAAAATATACAAGACAAAGATATAAAAACAGTAAATTATTATGTTAATCCTCGCTATGAATACAGGGATAACAATGAAACAAGTATATTTCCTCCGAAATCATCAACTCGTATTTTAATTGGATATGAAATAACGCAAACATTAGAAGTTAAAATAAGAAATTTAGATAATTCAGGCGCTATAATAGAAGGAGCAATATCGCTCGGAACTAATCAAGTAGGCGATTTACAATTTATTTTTGACGACGAAACAATATTAAAAGACAAAGCAAAAAATGAAGCTATAAAAAACGCTCAAGAAAAAGCTAAAATATTAGCAAATCAATTAGGCGTAAAACTAACGCGCATAATTGATTATAATGACCAAAGTAGTCCAATATACACTAAAAGGTTGGAGCTTGAATCAGTGGCTTATGGAATAGGCGAAAAAGATAATATAGCGGCTCCAAGTATTGAACCAGGGGAAAATAAAATAACTTCGCGCGTAATTATTACTTATGAAATACGTTAAAAGAGTATAGAATAACAAAAAAACAGAGTGTAAAAACTCTGTTTTTGATTATATTTAAAATAAGAAAAGAGAAGTAAGATTATTATATAATATTATACGGAAATTTTTATTTCATAATAATTTCGCATAATATACATTGTGCGAAGTAATTATTTAAATTCTAGTGATTTTAATTTCTATAAGTAATGCAATGGGTTTAAAGTGCCTTCATAATTATAACCTGGATAACCTTTTGGAACTAAGAAAAATTCTTTATAAATAGAGAAATGTAAGTGCGGGCCAGTAACATTGCCAGATGATCCAACTCTTCCTATTTTATCTTTTGCTTCTACTCTATCGCCTATTTTGATTGAAGACAAAACAGATGTTAAGTGCGTGTATAGCGTAACTAACTCATTAGGATGTTTTATGGCTATCCAATTACCCCAGCCGCCCTGACAACTAAAATCGCCTAAATTGTAACCAATATTATTATTGCATTCATTATTATTTTTCCCAATCACTTCTCCTTCAGCTGCCGCGTAAACATTATCACCAACTCCAGCGCCTATATCAATACCATTATGAAAAGCGTATCCTCCTTTTCCTGATCTAGCAAAAGATGTTTCTCCAAATCCCTGAGTAGTAAAAAGGTTATCAGTAGGCCAAATAAATATTTTAACTCCCTGCGGAGGAATTTTTCCAGCTTCCACATATAACTTAAATGTTTTTAATCTTTTAACCTCGTCTTCAATTCTTAAAATATCGTTTATTAAAGCTGTTCTTTGTTTTTGCGTATTATTTAACATTGATTGAAATTCTTTTTTCTCAGATTCACTTTTAGATAAAAGATTTTTTTTATAGCTTTTTTGATTATTAAGAACATTTTCTTGTATTTCTTGCTTATTTTTTAATTCAGCTAATTCTATAAGCTCACTATTTTTATTTTCTTTTTTTCTCTCTAAATCTTTATATAATATTCCCAACTGGTCAATAGAATCATTTAATTTGTTTTGAAAGCTTTGCAAATACTGTTGCGATGCCCAAAAACCCTCAAAATTACCAGTAAGCATTGTTTCTAAAAAAGTAATCTTATCTGTTTTATACATGCTTTTTAAAACCTCTCCTGTATTGTCTTTTTTTTCTTTAATATTATCAATAGCGCTTAAAATAGCTATTTCTATACGTTCTATTTCAATATCAGTTAAATAAATATTATTATTAGTCTGCGCTATATCGCTCTCAGCGCTTTTTATTTGCGATGATAAATAATTAACTTCAGATTGAAAAGAATCTACTTCCTGCGCTTTTTCATTAACTAAAATTCTATATTGATTAGATTTTTCCTGAAGTTCTTTATCTTTTTGTTTAAGTTCATCTAACTGATTCTCTAAATACGAAACATTTGCAGCATTAACTGGGATAGCAACAAACAAAACAGCAACAATAATTAAAAATACTTTTAACATAAATAATATATTAAACTTTATCAATTGCTTCATTTATTCTTTTAAGAGTCATTTCTTTACCAAGCGCCCAAGATATTTCAAACGGACTAGCTGAAAACTTTTTACCAGATAAAGAAACTCTTAATGGCCATAGTAATTCTCCCCTATTATTTATTTTACCAGTTTTATCCATTAATATATTTTTAATATTTTCTAAATTCCAATCTTTTTCTGAAATACCATTTAAAATATTATATGAATTTTCTAAGCTTTTTTTTAAATCATTTTTACTCATTTTTCCCCAAATTAACAATTCTTTTTCATATTCTAATTTATCTTTAAAATAATAATCAGATAATTCCCAAAAATCGCTTAATTTATTCATCCTTCCGCGTTCAATTTCAACAATGTTTTGAAAATTTATGTTTTTTCCAATTTGTTTATTGATAGTTATTTGTGATTTTAATAACTCGCATAAATCTTTTATCCGCATTTTACTTATATATTGCCTATTTATATCATTTAATTTCTGTAAATTAAATATAGCTCCCCCTTTTTTAACTCGTTCTAAAGAAAATTCTTTTATTAAATCTTCCAAACTAAAAATTTCTTTCTCGTCTTTTGGATGCCAGCCTAATAAAGCTAAAAAATTTATTAAAGCTTCTCTTAAATAACCTTGTTCTTTATAATCCCCTATTGCAACAGCGTTTTTTCTTTTAGAAAGTTTAGATTTATCAGTATCTAAAATCAAAGGAATATGTGCAAACTCAGGTTTTTCAAAACTAAGCGCATCATATAATAAAATTTGTTTCGGGGTATTTGAAATGCCGTCCTCTCCCCTTATAATATGCGTTATTTTCATTTCATAATCATCAACAACAACAGCAAAATTATATAAAGGCGAATCTAAATTTTTAGCTATGCTAAAATCTCCAATATCATTGGTATTAAACTTCACATTATTGCGAATTATATCTTTAAATATAATTTCTTTATTTTTCGGCATATTAAATCTAATTATACAGTTATTCTTTGTTTGTTGTTTATTATTCATTGTTTTTTTGTGTTTTTGACAAAAAAACGGTTTTCCTTTTTCTGGCGCGCAATCACACCAAAAAGCCTTACCTTCATCTAATATTTGTTTTAAATACTTTTTATAAATTTCACGTCTTTTACTTTGCTTATAAAATTCATCCCATTTTAAACCAAGCCATTCCAAATTTTCTATAATATCGCGTTCAAATTCTGGCTTAGAACGTTCTTTGTCAGTATCTTCAATGCGCAAAACAAAACTGCCGCTATTTTTTTTAGCGAATAAATAATTAAATAGTGCTGTGCGAGCTGATCCAATATGTAAGGCGCCTGTTGGCGCAGGCGCTATGCGCGTCTTAACCATAATTATTTAAATCTAATAAAATTTTAGCTAAATTATAAGCGGCTTCTGGTTTAGCAAAAGCCTTAGCAGCTTCGCTCATTTCCCTATATAATTCTTTATTATCAAAAATATTATTTATCTGATCAAGTAAAATACTTGGTTTTAAATTTTCTTGTTCTATAACTGTGCATGCTTTTGAACGAGCGTAATAAAAAGCGTTTTTACGCTGATGATCTGAAGCGCTTTCTGGCAAAGGAATTAAAATACTTGGCAAGCCATTTGCCGCAATTTCAAAAATACCAGCTCCAGCGCGCGCCACAATTAAATCAGATTGCGCGTAAATATATGTTACTTCCTTTTCATTGAAAAAAGATCTTGCTTTATAATTCTTTTCTTTAGAAACATCAATATTATATAAATCTTTTAGATCTTTAACTAATTTTTGATAATTATTTTCGCCAACACTATGATAGACTATGTATTTTTTCAACATATCGCGCAGGCTCTCAATTACAACTTTATTTAAAGCTTCCGCGCCTTGTGATCCGCCTTTAAAAAATATTACTTTTTCTTTTTTATCTTCCTTATTGCCATTAAGCAAACTTAGCCTAATAGGATTGCCGATTACGCTAACCTTATTCTTATTAAAATAAGTTCCTGCTTCTGGAAAAGAAACAGTAACAAAATTAGCAAATTTCCCTAAAATACGGTTAGTTAAACCTGGGATACTATCAGAATCATGGATTATTAAGCGAGCGCCGTAAAGCCGCCCTACTAATCCCACTGACAAACTTCCAGGACCTCCTTTAGATAAAATTACATCTGGCATTATAAACCAAAGCGCAATAAAAGATTCTATTAAATCAAATAAAAATTTAAATAGCTCAAACGGGCTTTTAATAGAAAAATATCGCGTAAGCTTTCCGCCCAATACAGGAATACTTTTAACCTCTTCAGCTTTAAAATCTTCTTTGCCAAAAGAAGTTTTTCCCATAAAATATAGTTTTACTTTAATGTTTTGCTCGTTTGCTATTTTCTTAAGCTCGCGAACAGTTGCTATAATAGGGTAAATGTGTCCCCCGCTTCCCCCTGCTGTAAATAAAATTTTAATCATTTTTTATGTGTTAGATTTTAGCTTCATTAGCTTTTAGCTTTGTTAGCTTAATTAGAAAAAAATCGGATTTACGAAATCTGAAATTAAAAACCTAATAAAGCTAATAAAGCTAAATTTATCCCATATGCGAAATTATCTTAGGCATTAACTCGTCATATTCCTCTTTTGAATATTGTTTATTTAAAATACAATAAGACTTATTAAAAAGATTTACACAAGCTATACTATTAGAAATATTTCTACAATTAAGTAAAAATATAGAATTTATGCAATTTTCCGCATACCGAGAAAAAAATACTTTATTACATAAGTTTGTGTCAATAACCTCATAACACAACTCACAATCAGCAATAAAAGCGCTATCTAAAGAGTCTCTTGATTTATCTGAGCGATATGTATAAGCAAGATTTTCACATTTAAGAATACTAACATTTAAATAACAATCTCTGCTATCCTTGGTAAAGTTATTATAATAACTATTTACATTATTTATACTTATTATATTTGGTAAAGGTATTTTTCTCCATAATTCGTTAATTTGTTCAAAAAAAGTTTTATTCCAGTCTACATCTTGGCTATATTTCATAGGGT
>JBBTYX010000008.1:0-1781 GCA_038078515.1 Patescibacteria group bacterium
CTCAACAAATTCTTACTGAACGAAGTGAAGTTAGAATTTGTTAGAGGTTCTTATTTTTGACATAATATATTTAAATCAAAACTCAAAAATCAAATATCAAAACTACAAAGCAAAAACTATTAAACTTAAAATTATTTCTTAATTTTGTATTTCATTTTTGGTCTTTGGTTTTTGCTTTATAGTTTTATCCTAGAATACTTCGCATATTATTTCTCCTCCTAATTTATTTTTTTTCGCTTCTTCTCCTGTCATAATTCCTTTTGAAGTTGATATAATAATATCTCCAAATCCTTGCCTATATTTTCTTAAATTGCGAGATTCTATATAAATCCTTTGCCCTGGCTTGCTAATAATTTTCAATAAATGTATAAATGGAACGCCTTCGTTATATTTAAGATTAACTTTTATATATTCTCTATTGTTATCTTTATCTTTATCTTTTTTTACCTCCCCTGTATAACCTTTTTTGCTTATAACTTTAATCACATTGAAAGTTAATTTTGAATATGGCAAAATAACCTGCTCATGCTTAGCAGCGTACGCGTTCCTAATCTTTGTTAAATCATTGTATATCATAATATTGTTAATTTATCTAAAATAATATTTTAATGGCCTTTGTATCAGCTAATCAACTTTATTACCAACTTGATTTTTTAATTCCGGGTATTTTTCCTTCATTAGCCATTTCCCTAAAACAAATTCTGCATAAATCAAAAACTCTCATATAAGATTGATTGCGACCGCACTTAAAACAACGGTTTATTCGTCTTGTGCTAAATTTGGGTTTTTTTTGCGCTTTTAATATTAATGCTTTTCTCATAAAACGTTATATCGCCATTTTTAATTATCTTCTACTAAAGGAAATCCTAACTGCTTAAATAAAGCGATTCCCTCTTTTCTGTTATTAGCGCTTGTTATTATATTTATTTGCGCTCCTAAATTCTTGCGAACTTTTTCACCCTCTTTGCCAATACCTAATTCTGGAAAAATAGTATATTCGCTAATTCCTATATTTAAATTACCGTGCTCATCAAAACTTTTTTCTGATATTCCAGAAAAATCTCTAACACGCGGTAATGCAATATTAACCAATCGTTCCAAAAAGTCAATCATATTTTTACCTCGCAAAGTGGCTTTCATGCCAGTAATATCATTTTCATTAAGATTAAATCCAGCGATTGATTTTTTAGCTTTAGTTATAGATGGAATTTGTCCAACAATATTTGCTATGTCTTCTTTTACTGTTTTAACAAAATCCTTGGCATTAGACGCGCTTTTTGCTATTTTACCCAATCCAATATTAAAAGATACATAAACAATCCTAGGCATTTGCATAGAATTTTTATATTTATACTCTTTTTTAAAAAATGGTATAACTTTATCTTTATAATTTTTTAAAATATCAATACTCATAATCAATTTTTTTAAAATACAAATTTCTTATTGCGAGTAAAGCGAGCAACAAGGTTCTCAACTATTTCTTAACGAGTGGTAACGAGTTTAGAAATAGTTAGAGGTTCTTATATAACTTTGCTGCATTTCTTACAAACTCTATCTTTGCCTTTTTTATTAACTTGATAGCGAATTCTAACTGCTTTTGAACATTTTGGACAAATTAATTTTACTTTTGACGCATAAATAGGGTGAGGGATTTGCACTTTTTGACCTTTTTCTCCTTGTTTTCGAGGTTTTATATGCTTTACAACTAAATTCCTTCCTTCTATTAAAATTTTATTCTTATCTTTAGCAACAACTAAAACCTTACCGGTCTTTCCACGGTC
>JBBTYX010000009.1:0-6639 GCA_038078515.1 Patescibacteria group bacterium
GCGCAGATGATGCAAAAGCAAATGCTTTATATGATGCCAATAATGATTTTAGTTTTTTCATTATCACTTCCTGCTGCGTTGCCATTATATTGGATAATTAACACGCTCTTTACATTAGGACAAGAATTATACATTAAACGGTAGAGGAAAATCTAATTATTTCTAATAACACACGGAGTTGTTGAAAAAAGACTTAATTACTAAATGTTTAAATGTTAAATACTTTTCTCGCTGTTTTGGTTGTTATTTTCATTACTTTTTCAAGGGGTATTTTTTTAATTTCAGCTATTTTTTGCGCAACATATTTTACATATAAAGGCTCGTTTCTTTTACCGCGAAAAGGCTCTGGCGTTACATATGGAGCGTCTGTTTCAATAAGCATTTTATTAAGCGGAATATTTTTTACTAATTTGCGATGGTATTCTGCGTTTTTAAATGTTATAACACCAGTAAAAGATACAGTAAAACCCATTTTTATGTATTCGCGAGCTTGTTTTAATGTCCCCTCAAAAAAATGAATATCCCCATTTAGTTTGACATTACTTTTCTTTGTATGCGATAAAAGCGCGTAATATTCTTTTAGTATTTCAATACAATCTTTGTGAGCTTTGCGGCAATGCACAATAATCGGTTTTTTAACATCTAATGATAATTCAATTTGTGCGCGAAAAACATCTTTTTGTTTTTTTATTGCTTTTTTATTATTTTTATTTGTCCAATAATAATCCAAACCTATTTCTCCAATTGCAACAACTTTGGGATCAAGCGCTAACTTTTTGTAATATTTGTAATCAAATTTTTCAGCTTTTGTAAATTTTCCATTATATAATTGATGTTCCAATTCCAGATCATCAATTTTTAAACGTTCTAAATGTATTGGATGAAGACCAACTGAAGAATATACTGGCTTGTTAGGGTATAAATTAGAAAACTCCACCGAGGCTTTTGAGGTAGAGTTTTGGGTGCCTACTAAAATCATGCCAATATCTTCTTTTAACGCTTTTTCTATTATTTTTTTGCTATCATTTTTAAACGCGTTGAAGTGCGCGTGAGTATGCACGTCTATAAGTTTCATAGTTAATTTTTTTCTGTTAAATTTCGCGTAACGGATTTTGAATTATAATATTTTTTAAAAAATTCAATTCCAACAGCAAGTAATGGCACAGATAAAAGCATACCAGTAACGCCTCCTACTTTAACTCCAACTAATATAGCGATTAATACTAAGATAGGATTCATTTGCATTGCCCACTTCATCACATAGGGCACTAAAATAGTATTTTCTACGCGTTGAATTATAAAATAGATTACAGCTATTATAACAGCTGTAATTAAAGATATTCCAGCTCCAAATATTATAGCTGGAATTGCTGCTATAAGAGGCACCTCAAAAGTAATAATTTCTAATAGTCCGGCTAAAATAGCAAGGCTTAGTTTATAAGGAACATTAACAAATTGAAGTCCTATAAAAGTAAGAAGTCCCACTAAAAACATTAAAATCAATTGTCCTTTTAGCCAATGAGACAATGTTTTTTGGCTTTTAAAAATAATATTTAAAATATTTTGCTGATACTTAATAGGCAAGCTGTCGCGAAGAAGCTGTTTTAATCCATTATCTTGCACAGACAAGAAAAATGAAATTACAAAAACAAATATAATATTTCCTATGCCTCCAACAAGTCCAGCGCCCCAACCCCAAAAAGATGATGCGGCTTTTGGCAATTCGCCGCTTAATTGATTTAAAAATTGAATAAAAGAAACAGTACTATCGTTACTTAGAGAAAGAAAATCAGAGTTGTTTATAAGATAAGGCAATTGTTTGGCTAATGTTGCTATTTCTTGGGCTAATGGCGGAATAATTAAAAATAAAACCAATCCAATTATAAAAATTATAACAACATATATGATAACACCTCCTAAAATGCGAGGAATTTTATATAATTGCATTTTATCAATCATTGGCGCGACAACTGATGAAATTATAATGCTAAAAATCACAATTGCAACAACATCTAAAATTTGGTATAAAAACCATATACCAATTATAACCACAAACACTTTTAATATAGAGGAGTAAGAAATACTTTTTCCCATAAAAACATTTTACCACACTTTTATAAAAAAGGTCAAAGAAAATACAATTTTTTAATAATTATCACTGCAATAAAACTAAGTTAAAATCGCGATACAAAAGGGATTAAATGCCTTGCGTTTAAAGAAAAAAATGTTATAATGATTTTATATGATGCAACACACGCCAGTTGTGGTTGTTTTGGGTCACATTGACCATGGAAAAACAACTCTTCTTGATTATATTCGCAAAAGCAAAGTAACTTCTTACGAGGCAGGCAGTATTACGCAATCAATCGGCGCTTATCAAATTGAGTATAATAAACAAAAAATTACTTTTATTGATACGCCCGGACATGAAGCATTTTCTAAAATGCGTTCTCACGGAGCAAACGCAGCTGATTTAGCTTTGCTTATAGTTGCTGGAGACGAGGGCATAAAATCGCAAACCATTGAAGCGATAAAGCATATTAAACAAGCTCGCTTACCTTTTATAGTAGTTATAAATAAAATTGATAAACCAAATGTTGATTCAAATAAAATTAAACAAGAGCTTGCTCAAGAAGGAATTTTAGTTGAAGGATGGGGGGGGAATATTTCTATTCAAGAGGTTTCATCGCAAACAGGCAAGGGCATAAACGAACTGCTTGAACTTATTATTTTAACAAGCCAAGTAGAAATAAATAAAAAAGATGAAAAAAGTACGCCAAGCGGAATAGTTATAGCGTCAAGTATTACAGCTAAACAAGGAATACTAATAACTTTAATTGTTAAGAATGGAGAAATTAAACAAAATGATTGGATAAAATTTGACACAATTTTTGGGAAAATACGCGCTATACGGGATTATAAAAACAAAATTATAAGTAAAGCCACAGCAGGAGACCCAGTGTTAATTATAGGATTTAAAAAAGCTCCTGTTGTGGGAGAATTATTTACTATTGTGCCTGATAAAAAAACAGCTGAATCTAGTATGTTAGTTAAATTAAATATTAGCTTAACTGAAAGAGCGGAATTAAAACTAAGCTCTAAAAACAAAAAAGTTATAAAAATTATTATTAAAGCTAATGAAAATTCCGCGCTAGATGCAGTAACAGAGTCTTTGCAAAAATTATTCGCGCCAGAAGAAAAAGATATGGAGATTAAAATAATTAAAAGTGAAATCGGAGAAATAAACACCAGCGACATAGAATTAGCTAAAACTGTTAAAGCGATAATTTTGGGTTTTGCCACTCCTATATCTCCTTTTATTAAAACATTGTCTTTAAAACGCGATATTACAACCAAATCATTTAATTTAATTTACGAGTTAATTGATTTTGTAAAAGAAATAATTGATAAATTAAAAAATGAAAATAGCGCTTTAAGCGAATTAGGGCGCGCTGAAATTTTAGCTACTTTTAGCAATACTAAAAAAGGACAAGTAATAGGCGGAAGAGTAATTAATGGATTGATTAAAAAAACAAATGCTAAAATTTTTCGCGATAAAGAAATTATAGGACAGGGTAAAATAACAGAATTAAAGCAAAATAAACAAAACGCGATACAAGTGGAAAAAGGTAAAGAATTTGGAATTCTAATTCAAAGTAATATAGATATTGAAAAAGGCGACACACTGATTGTATATTCTTAGATGCAAGTATTTCGGTAAATCTCTTCAAAAACACGGGTGGTTTTGTTAATGAAATAATTAATTTAAAATTATGAAACCGTACTTAGTCCTTGCCCTGATGTTCAGGCTCTAAAATAATTTAAGTTTTAATTAGAGCAGGACTGCGGAGTTTTTTCAGAGAATTACCGAAATACTTTTAACTTTTCATCTTTAACTTTAAACTTATTATTATGTCTCTTAGACAAAATAAAGTAAATGAAAGAGTAAGGGAAATAATCAGTAAAATTATTAGCGATGAACAAGTGTTTGGTTCCCAAGCCCTTGTTAGTGTAACAATTGTAGAAACATCTGAGGATTTGCAATGGGCAGATGTTTTAATAAGCGTATTCCCTTTTAAAAATAGCGAAAAAGTATTAAAATATTTAGAAAATCGCGCTGGATATTTTCAGCGTATTTTAAATAAAAAATTAAATATTCATCATACCCCAAAACTTCGCTTTAAACACGACACACGCATGGAAGAATGGGGAAATTTATCCCATTAATGTTTTAAAAGGGCATTTAGCTCAATGGTAGAGCACTCGGCTTATATCCGAGCGGTTATAGGTTCGAATCCTATAGTGCCCAATAGACGAAGTGTTCGGTTTTATTGCGAGAGAAGCAAATAACGAGTGTTCTCATAAAATTTATTAATTAAATTAATTAAATTTAAAGCATAAAATGTTCATAAAATTTTAAAATATAAGAACCTCTAATTATTTCTAAACTCATTATCACTCGTTAAGAAATAATTGAGAATCTTGTTTTTTAAATTATTAAAATATGGAAAAAAAATTATCAGATAAAGATAAAATTAAAGAGCTTTTAATAAGAGGAGTTGAAGAAGTGATTGACAAAGCAAATTTGGAAAAAAAACTAAAAAGCAAAAAAAAACTGCGAGTTAAGCTTGGAATTGACCCAACAAGTCCTAATATACATTTAGGAAGATCAATCGCATTGCTTAAATTAAAAGATTTTCAGGAACTCGGACATAAAATAATTTTTATAATTGGCGACTTTACTGGTTTAATAGGAGACGCGTCAGACAAAGACAGCGAACGACCAATGTTGTCAAAAGAAACCATTAAGCAAAATTTAAAAACATATATAAAGCAAGTTTCTAAAATAATTGACATTAATAATGCTGAAATTTATCACAATAGTAAATGGCTTAAAAAACTTGATTATTTAGAAATAGGGCGTCAAGCAAATATTTTTTCTCTTAATGAATTTATTTCTCGCGACAATATTAACCGCAGATTAGAAAAAGGCAAAACAGTGTCTTTAAGAGAAGTGTTGTATCCCTTAATGCAAGGATATGATTCTGTCGCGATAAAGGCTGACATTGAAATAGGAGGAACAGACCAAAGATTTAATATTCTAACAGGAAGAGATATGCAAAAATTCTATAATCAAGAACCTCAAGATATTATTATAAATCCTCTTATTGAAGGATTAGATGGAAGAAAAATGAGCTCAAGTTGGGGAAATACAATTAATTTGCTTGATTCTTTTGATGATATGTTTGGCAAAATTATGTCGCTTAAAGACGAGCTAATAATAAAATATTTTACTTTGCTTACAAGAGTTGACACAAAAACAATTAAAGAATACGAAAAAAACTTAAATTCTGGAACAAATCCCCGCGATATTAAATTAAAACTCGCAAATGAAATCGTTTCAATGTATCACAGCAAAAATATTGCTAATTCTTCGCAATTAAATTGGGAAAATACTTTTAGTAAAAAAATGGCGCCAAAGAATATGCCAGAAATAAAAGTTAAAAAAGACGCGATTCTTATTGATGTTCTAATTGAAAATAATTTTATTAAATCCAAAACAAGCGCGCGAAGGCTTTTAGAAGAAAAAGCGTTAAAAGATTTTAGCAATAACAATAAAATTACTGATATTAAAACAAAAGTTACGCAACCGTTTATTCTAAAAATAGGAAAAAAAATATTTGTAAAAATAACTATTTTTAAACAAAATTTTGAATAATGAATTTAGGCATTAAAACTCTATAGAGCTAAGAGAATTTATCAAAAACGGCTCACAAAGCAAAAAATCATTTAGAAATACGAAATATCTTGTAAATGATTTATTAAAGTGAATTTAATTTTTTCCTAACTATTCTTGCTATCGCCATCATAGTTAGGAAAAAATTTATTACTATGTTATAATGCTAATCACTGTATTTTTATTATTATGAAAATAAAAATTCCTATAACAGATAAATTTCTATGGAGTATTTATGATATTATTTCTGGCGTGGTAAATACTTCAGATGCTTTTAGTATTAAAGGAATTAATGATGTTGCTGCTCCTGGAATGAAAAGAGAGTATTTAAAATACCGCAAAAAAATGGATAGAATTCAGTTTAGCAGATTTATATCTTATTTAAAATCAAGAGGATATATAAATACACCTGAAATAAATGGAGTAAAGTCAATAATGATTACACAAAAAGGAATTGAAAAAGTATTGATTGCTAAAAATAAATGCGGTAAACTAAAATTAAGAAAAGATAAAAAATGGCAAATGATATTATTTGATATTCCAGAAAATAAGAGAACTAAACGTGAATTATTTCGGGCGAAATTAAAAAAATTAGGATATAAAAATCTTCAAAAAAGTGTTTGGGTTAGCCCTTATGATGTTTTAGAGAAAACGCAAGATATTATAAAATCACTAAGTATAGTTGATTATGTGCGTTTATTAGTTGTTGAAAAAGTAGTTTTTCCTAACTATGATGGCGATAGCAAGAATAGTTAGGAAAAATACTATTCATTAGTTTAAATATGAACCTAAATATTAAAAGGCTACTTTTTCGGAATTTTTTAAATACAAAAAATATTAAAAAGATTACTTTTTCGGAATTTTTTAAATACAAAAAATATTAAAAAGATTACTTTTTCGGA
>JBBTYX010000009.1:6739-7804 GCA_038078515.1 Patescibacteria group bacterium
ATTTTTTAAATACAAAAAATATTAAAATGATAAAAATAATTTATGAGAATGAAAATTTTATTGTGATTAATAAGCCGGCTGGTATTATTACACATCCGGCTTTTGAAAATGATAAAAGAGAAAGCGTTTCAACGCGGCTTTTAAAAAAATATCCGGAAATTAAAAATGTTGGTGAAAATCCCTTAAGACCCGGGATAATTCATCGTTTAGATAAAGACACTTCTGGAATTTTAGTTATAGCTAAAAATCAAAAAACTTTTACAGAGCTTAAAAATCAATTTAAAAACAGAGAAATAAAAAAAGAATATTTAGCTTTAATACAAGGAATATTAAAAGAAAAAAACGGCATTATAGATACTCCAATAGCTCGCTCTAAAAGAGAGCCTTTTAGATTTAGAAAATCTACTAAAAACAATGAAACTTCTCGAGATGCAAAAACAGAATATGAATTAGTTAAAACCTACAAATCGCAAGATGTTGATTATTCGCTTTTAAAAGTTTATCCTTTAACTGGTAGAACACATCAAATAAGAGTTCATTTAGCTTCAATTGGACATCCAATTATAGGAGATAAAAAATATGGCTTTAAAAAAACTCCGAATTTAGATCTTAATCGTCCTTTTCTTCATTCTAATTCAATAGAATTTTCCTTAAATAGTAAACGATACAAATTTGAAGCAGAAATTCCAAAAGAGCTGAAAAACGCGCTATATAAATTTAAAGAGGCTACTTAAAAATCTAAATAGCCCCTTCTTTTTTTGTGTTTTTACTCTAAATAAGGAGTTTTTTAGGCATAAGCACTACACTCCTCCCATCAGAGGAAACTTTATAAAAGTTCCCCTTTTCTCCAAAAAATATGAAGTTTTTATTTTTGTATATTTTGTATTTTCCATACAAACACACCCCACCTACTTCATATTTTTTTGGAAATATAATATTTCCAAGCGACATTTATTCACCCCCCCCCCACTTTTTCAAAGAAATAAAAAAATAAAATAAAAACATCTAATTTATTCTAAATATACGCTTACTGCGTTCGCTACATTGCTTCGCAATAACGCTTTG
>JBBTYX010000010.1:0-7321 GCA_038078515.1 Patescibacteria group bacterium
AAAACCGCGAAGAAAATTTATTCAAAGCCATTCCAGAGATGTTGCGAATTTAGATATTTAATCTATAAAGATAAGATAAAGATAAGATAAAATATTAGAAATATTGAATAATAAATAATTAGTTTTTGTTGACATAAGGTAATAAATAATATACATTGTAGCTAATTATGACATTTTATTATAATTTAATTGAATATTTTAAAGGCTCAAGAGCAGAACTAAAAAAAGTAGTTTGGCCAACAAGAGCTGAAACTATTCGTTATACTTTACTTGTTATTGGAATTAGCTTAGGTGTTGCAATTATTTTAGGTTTATTTGATATTTTATTCACTTATATAATTAAGAATTTCTTAATTTAGTATTTAAATATGATTGACAAAGCAAAACAAACACAAGAAACTAAACCAAAAAATGTTCAAAATACAACAGAGAAGCAATGGTATGTTTTGCATACTTATTCTGGTTATGAAGATTCTGTTGCGCGAAATTTAAAACATCGCATTAAAAGTTTAAATATGGAAGGTTCTATTTTTAATGTTGTTGTTCCTCGCGAAAAAAAGATTAAAATTCACGGAGGAAAGCGTAAAATCGTTGAAGAAAAAATTTATCCTGGCTATGTTTTAGTGGAAATGATTGTTAATGAAGAAAGTTGGTATGTTGCAAGAAATACCCCTATGGTAACTGGTTTTATTGGCGCTGGAAACGAACCTATACCAGTTTCAGCAGACAAAATGAAAGAATTAGAAAAAATTACAAAAGAAGAACCAGAATATAAGATTGAATTTAGTAAAAACGACAGCGTAAAAATAAAATCTGGTCCTTTTAGAGATTTTACTGGTCATATTGCCAATGTTGATGAAAAACGAGGCAGGATTAAAGTCCTTGTTGATATGTTTGGAAGAGAAACACCAGTAGAATTAGATTATTTAGAAGTATCAAAGATATAAATATAAACCAAAATTCAAAAACCAAAAAGTACGCCACAAGTGTCTATGGAACGCAAAGATACAAATCAAAATTGAAAAACAAGAATTCACAGAGAACTTTATTAAAATTTTAAATAAAAATATATTTTTAAAAGTCTAATAATTTTTATTAAAATATATGAAACCAATTAAAAAAATTATTAAAATTCAAGCTATTGGAGGCAAGGCTACGCCTGCTCCACCATTAGGTCCTGTTTTAGGAGAAGCGGGAATAAATATTGGCGCTTTTATTTCGCAATTTAATGAGGCTACTCGCGATAAAATGGGCGAAAAATTGCCTGTGGAAGTTATTGTTTATGAAGACCGAAGTTTTGATTTTAAAATTAAAAAGCCTCTTGCGTCAGCTTTACTTAGAAAAGCGGCTAATATTGATAAAGGTTCAAGCGAGCCAAATCGCAAGAAAGTAGGCAGAATAACTGAAGCAAAACTTCGCGAATTAGCAGAAGAGAAAATAGAAGATCTTAATGCGAACACAGTTGAAGCTGCTATGAATATTTTGCGTGGCACTGCGCGCAGTATGGGAATAGAGATTATTCAATAAAAAATGAATAAAGAATATAGAACAATAATTGGGCTTGAAGTTCATGCTCAATTAAACACAAAGACTAAACTTTTTTGCAGCAGTAAAAACGATTCGCGAGAAACTATGCCTAATACTAATATTTGCGGTGTATGTATGGGGCATCCAGGTGTTTTACCAACATTAAATAAAGAAGCTGTTGATAAAATAGTTCGCTCAGGGCTTTCTTTGGAATGTAAAATCAGCAAATTTTCTAAATTTGACCGTAAAAATTATTTTTATCCGGATTTGCCAAAAGGCTATCAGATTTCACAATATGATGAGCCTTTTTGTTTAGGAGGTATTTTTAAATTAAGTAGCGGTAAAATTATAAATATAACAAGAATACATTTAGAAGAAGACGCTGGAAAACTTATTCATGATAAAGGAGGGGAAAGTTTGGTAGATTATAATCGCGCTGGAGCGCCACTTATAGAACTTGTCACAGAGCCTGATTTTTCTAATGCTGATGAGGTTATTGAATTTGCAAAAGAACTTCAATTATTATGGCGTTATTTAGGAATATCAGGAGCTAATATGGAACTTGGCGAATTTAGAGTTGAGCCTAATATTTCAATATCAATAAATAATAAAAATTTAATAGATAATAACGGTAATATAGAAAAAAAAGAATTGCCAAATTATAAAGTGGAATTAAAGAATTTGAATTCATTTAAAGTTGTTAAAGATGCTTTGCGATATGAAATTGAGAGACAAACTAAAGCTCTTGAAAGTGGCGAAAAAATGAAGCAAGAAACTAGAAGTTGGGATGAGAAGAACAAAAAAACAATATCTCAAAGGGAAAAAGAAGGAGAAAGTGATTATCGTTATTTTCCAGAACCTGATTTACCTCCTATTGTATTAACAGACGAGTATATCGCAAAAATTAAAATAAGTATGCCTGAATTGCCAAAAGAGCGTGAAAAACGTTTTATGGAAGAGTATGGTTTACCATTGTCTGACATTTTATATTTGATTATAAATAAAGAATTAGGAGAATATTTTGAGAAAGTAGTTTCTGAACTTCGCTCTTGGGAACGTTCCACTGAAAGACCAGAAGTAATAGACATTCATATGCCACGTTTAATTAAGCTTGCGGCTAATTATTTAATAACAGAAATAGGAAATAAGATTTGTTTAGGATTTAATATTAGCGCGGAAAATTTTGCTGAATTAGTTGTTTTAACGCATCAAGGCAAAATAACCTCTACTGGAGCGCAAAAAGTTTTGAGCGAGATGATTAAAACAGGAAATGACCCAAGTAATATTATAAAAGATCATAATTTAGAACAGGTTTCAGACAAAGGAGAATTAGATAATATTATTAAAGAAATTATTAAAAATAATAAAAAGCCAGTAAATGATTATAAATTTGGCAAGCAAAGCGCTCTTCAATTTTTACTTGGACAAGTAATGGCTAAAAGTCATGGCAAAGCCAATCCAAAAATAGCAGAAGAAATGTTAAAAAAAGAACTTCAATAATTTAATTAATTTGTAATAAATTTAAAAATTCGTCTAACTTCATTTCTTTTTGAGAATTATTATCTCTTGAACGTACATTTATAGTATTATTTTTTTGCTCTTTTTCGCCAACTATTATTAGATAAGGAATTTTTTGCATTTCTCCTTGTCTTATTTTTTTACCTAAAGTCTCTTCTTGTTCGTTTATTTCTACGCGAAAGTTTTTTTCTTGCAATTTCTTTATTATTTTTTCCGCGTATAAATTAAATTTTTCAGATATAGGCAATATTTGTATTTGTGTTGGAGCTATAAAAAAAGGAAACGCGCCTTCAAAATGTTCTATTAAAATACCAATAAATCGCTCTAATGATCCGTAAATAACCCTATGTATAACAATAGGTGTTTTTTGCTTTCCGTTTTTATCTATATATTTTAAATTAAAATTTTTTGGTATTTGAAAATCAAGCTGTATCGTGCCCATTTGCCACTCTCTATTTAAAGAATCTTTCATTATAATATCAATTTTTGGTCCATAAAAAGCGCCATCGCCCTCTTCTATATGAAAACCATTTTTGCCAGCGGTTTTTGTTAGTATGTTTTTTAATGATTTTTCAGCTTTATCCCATGTGGCAATATCACCCATAAATTTATTTGGACGAGTTCCTAAGCGATATTTGAATTTTAAATTGAATTTATCGTAAAATTCTTTTGCTATTTCAAAAATATTTTCATATTCTTTTTCAATTTGATCTTCTGTAACAAAGTTATGAGAATCGTCTTGACGGAATGATCGCGCTCGCAAAAGTCCGTTTAATGTTCCAGAACGTTCATAGCGATGTAAAATATCAGTATCAGAAAAGCGTAATGGCAAATCCCTATAGCTTCGCAATTTGCTTTCAAAAACAATCATAGAATTGGGGCAATTCATAGGTTTTATGCCATAAGTTTCATTTTCTCCAATATCAACAATAAACATATCTTCTTTATAATGTTTCCAATGACCAGACCTTTCCCAAAGTTCTTTTTTATTGATTAAAGGACTTGATATTTCATGGTATCCCTTTTTTTGATGCTCTTTGCGCCAAAAATCAATTAAAGTATTCATAATAGTAACTCCTTTAGGCAACCAATAAGGAATACCAGGCGCTGTTTCATGAAAAAAGAATAAATCAAGCCTTGGCCCTAATATTTTATGGTCTCTTTTTTTAGCTTCTTCTAATAATTTTTGGTATTCTTTTAATTCATTTTTAGTTTCAAAAGCCAAAGCGTAAATACGTTGCAATTGAGGATTATTTTCATTGCCTTGCCAATATGTTCCAGCAATATGAGTTAACTTAAAAGCGTCAATATTAATTTCTTTTGTATTTTTAATATGATTGCCTTCGCATAAATCAACAAATTTACCAGTTGTATATATGGATAATTTTTTATTGCCAGCTTTTGAAAATTTTTCTATAAGCTCTATTTTATATGGTTCAAGTCTTTTTTTAAATAATTTTTTAGAATCTTCAATTGTCATTTCTTGCTTTTTGAAAGGCAAATTTTGTTTTATTAAGTAACGCATTTCTTTTTCTATTTTTTTAAAATCTTCTTCAGAAAAACGGTGCTTGCTATCTATATCGTAATAAAATCCGTTTTCAATAGCAGGACCTGTTCCAAGCCGCGCTCCGGGAAATAAATTTTGCGTAGCGCTTGCTAAAATATGCGCCAAAGAATGCCGAATTTTATATAAATTATTTATTTTCATATATTTTTCATTTTATAAATGGATCTTTATATTTTACAATGCTTTCATTATCAATTTCTTCTTGTTCAGATAATTTTTGTTCAATTTTTTTTAATAATTCGTAATCAATATTTGGCTGTATTATGTATGTTGTTTCCATTTCATAAAATATAGGAATATATAAATATTGTAAAAATACTATAAATATTAAAATAAAAATAGCTATTCCAATTCCTTCAATAAATTTTATTAAATTATCAATAAAACTAAAATTTAAAATGGATATTAATTTTTTTATACTTGAAAACATATTTTTAGTTTTTCTTTAAATAAATAGTTAAATCTGATTTTAATTTAAATTCGTTTTTTGAATCTATTTTATCAATAATTTTAGATATTCTATGTAATTTTATATTAGCAGAGTCTAATTTTTCTATTTTTTGCACAAAGTCAATCAAGTCTTTATAATTGTATCCTATAAGATTAATTTTAAATTGAGTAGAATCGTCTTCTTGAATTTGTATTTCTATTTCATTATTTGTATTTTGCGCTATTTTTTCTAAATTATATAAAAATTCCAAAGGAGTAGGCGAAATATAATTTATTTTAATTTTAGACAGTTTATCTTTTATTTCTTGCATTCGTTCTTTTTCATATTGTACAAAATGAATATATTGCATTTTTTTTTCTAAAAAATCAATTTCTTGCCTAAGAGATCCTATACTAATCCGATTTTTATTAATGTTTTTAAATAAAAAAATATAATTTATAAATATAATAGCAATAATAATTATAAATATTCCCGCAATATAAATGTAATGTTTATTTTTACTTGTAAGGTTCATATTAGTTTTTCTTTAATGTAAAATTTATTTTAAAGTCTAAATTTGTGTTTTTAGAAAAATTAGATAAAGGCGAAATAATATTATCAAAAAGTTTAGAATTTTTTAATGATTTTTCAAAAGATATAAGATCGTTTCTATTTTTTGCTTCTCCTAATAATACCCAATCTTCTCCAGATAAATTTATTAAATTGTTTAAAGAAATTTCAAAAGGAGTGATTTTACTTAATTCAATTAAAATTTTTGATAATATTGTTTCCTGAACAGGATTAATATTAGACATAAGTTCTTTATTGAATTGATCTATTTCTTTTTCTATTTTTTTAATTTCTATAATTTTGCTGTTTTCTTGAAGTATTCGCAATTCTTGCTCAAAGGTTTTGTTTTTTAAATTTGTAAATAAAAGAATAAAAACTAAAAATACTGATAGTATTAGCATTAAAATAATCAATAATAAAGCATATTTCATTATTAAATGATTTTTATTTCTATAAAAAGCGTCTTGTTGTATTTTTTTCGGAAGAAGATTAAAAGAAAGCATATATTTTAGTAATTAGTTGCTAATTTGTATTTTCATTCCACGCAACGCTATTCCTAATGCTATGGTATAAGTAGAATTAATGTTAATTAAACGACTTGGCCCGTATACTACTGGTATGCCAATTTTATTTGCTAATTCTTTTTTTAATGATAAATAATTTTCCCAAATTCCTGTTAAAATTATTTCATCTATTTTTTGTTTTTCTTCCTCTTGATTTTTTAAATGTTCGTTGTAAAAATTAATATATTTTTCAAGTATGTAAGTTAAGTTTTCAACATCTTTTTTATTAGGCGATTTAATGGTAGCGCTTTCATATTCAAATTTATCATTAGTGGTGAATTGTATCGCGTTATTACTCCAAATAACAATATTTATTTTACTTTTATCAATATAAAGCAATAAAATATTTTTATTAATATCTATTTTAGATAAATACAGGGACCCCCAAACAAGCGCGTTTGATTCTGTTTCAACAAGCACTGTTTTTAGAGAAGCTAATCTGGCTATTTCTATATAGGTATCAACTATTTTTTTCGGCGCTGCTGAAAATATAATTTTTTTGTTATCCAATTCTTGATAATCCCAGTATATTTCATCTAATGAATATGGAATTTCTTTTTCAATTAAACTTGATATTTTATCTTTGGGCATAGAATTATCTATGTTTAAAATTTTTATAAATGAGTGTTCTTCTGGAATAGAAAAACCAACCTCTTTATCTTCAATCGAATTTGGTTTCGCGCGTTCCATTCCATTTTTTATAGCAATGCTAATAATATTTAGATCTTTTAGAGCTTTTATTTCATCAAATTTTGTTTCAACAGCGCCATATACAGAAAAAGTATTACCTTCTTTTTCAAGTTTTAATAATCGTATTGTGTTTTTTGATATATCTATGGCAAACATAAAATAGTTAATTAACTATTGCGATTCTTCCCATTTTATTATTTGATATTCGTCGTCTGAAAAAGGCGTTAAAGGCGGAGGGTTTATAGTTTGATTCGCGTCATAAGAATTTTCGCGCAAATTATAACCAGAGCAGTATGTTCCTGAGCACGTCCATTTAGTACCAACTCTTTTATTTGATATAATGCTTCCAGATACTTCAAGTTTACTTCGTTTATACCATGGATTGTAATTGCTTTGATAATGATCGCGTCCAAAAGTGCCTTTTTGAGCGATAAAAATTCCAAATAACAGCATATT
>JBBTYX010000011.1:0-1131 GCA_038078515.1 Patescibacteria group bacterium
GCGATAGCGAATTTAGAATAAATTAGATGTCCTTATTGCAACGCCTTTACTTTTAAAAAACAAAAATTAGATTTAAAATACTTGACATATATAGTATTTATTGTATATTATTAGTAATAATTTTAATATATTACAATGAGCAATATTTACAAAAACATTAAATCAGTTTTGCAAGAATTAAAACCTAAATACGCTGATGTGATTATTTCAAGATTTGGCATTGATACTGACAGCAAAACATTGGAAGCAATTGGCAAAAAATATGGCATTACAAGAGAGCGTGTCAGGCAAATTGAAGAAAAGGCTTTAAGTATTTTGCGAAATAAAAGAATTAAAAACGTTCTTAAGGGTGATTTTGATTTCACTAAGGATATTTTAGAGCGTGAAGGCAAAGTTCTTCCTGAATATTATTTAATTGAAAATTACGGAGGCGGAGGTAAAAAAGGAGGAGCTTTAATTTTGCTTTTGTATTTAGGCGATGATTTTTATCGTCATAGTGGGAATAAAAGCATTTATCCGCATTGGCATATTAATAAAATAGAGCAAGAAAAAGCCATATCTGAAATTTTGGCTTTAGAAAAAGAATTAGAAAGAAAAAAAGAGCTTTTTATTGAAAAAGAACTTTTTAATTCATTAAGTCACCCTAACTTTTTAAAATTATCAAAAAGAATATTAAAAGGTCCTTTAGGCAAATACGGTCTTTCTCACTGGTCAGAAATTTCTCCGCGCGGAATGAAAGACAAAGCATATTTAGTTCTAAAAAAATATAATAAACCAATGCATTTTAGAGATATTGCTGAAAATATTAACAAGCTTTATCTTGGAAGACTTGCATTGGAACAAACAGTGCATAACGAACTTATAAAAGACCCGCGTTTTATTTTAGTTGGGCGAGGTATTTACGCTTTAAATTCATGGGGATATGAACCTGGAAATGTTAAAACAGTGATTGTTAAAGCATTGAAAAATTCAAAAAAACCGCTTAGTAAAGATGAAGTAATTGATAATGTGCTTAAAAATCGTTTTGTTAAGAAAAGCACTATTATACTAAATTTGAATAATAATAAAGAATTTGTTAAAATGAAAGATGGGAAATACAAACTTAGTTCAATGGTTAAAAGTTTATAAAGT
>JBBTYX010000012.1:0-3387 GCA_038078515.1 Patescibacteria group bacterium
GATTTACAAAAAATACGAGAATTTATTTAATAATAATGTGCAAAATATTATTAAATCAGGAGATGATATTTTTAATTTTCCTTGTTTAAGTTTTAGTTTAGAAACAAGCGAATCAAAAGCAATTAATGATGTAGAAAATCCGAAAATTATAATGGCTGGTTCTGGAATGTCTAATGGCGGAAGAATTGTGCACCATGAAAAAAGATATTTATCTGACCCAAAAAGCACTCTTTTAATTATTGGCTATCAAGCAATTAATACATTGGGTCGCAAAATACAAGATGGCGCTACTAATGTTAAAATGTTTGGCGAAAATGTTCCAATAAGAGCAAAAATAGAAAATATCAGAGGATATTCAGCGCATGCTGATTCTGATGGTTTAGTGGCTTTTGTGAAAAATACTAAGGAAAAAGTAAAAAAAGTTTTTATTACTATGGGCGAACCAAAATCAGCTAATACTTTAGCCAATCGCTTGCATAAAGAATTAAATGTAGACGCGGTAGTGCCAAATGAAGGCGAACAAACAGAGCTTTTTTGATTAAGCGAATATTGCGAAATATTTTAAAAATGCCAAAAATCACGCTTGCGTTAATAGTATTTTTTTGTTATAATGATACAAAGTATGAAAAGAATCGCATTGTTTATATTTTCGGTTTTATGTTTTGGAGCGATTGGAGCAACAGTTTATAATTTAGACCCTTTTGCGATAGACGCTTTTGGTTTTGGTATTTTTTATTTTGTTTTAACAATAGGGTTTTTTAGTTTATTTATGGCGATAGGATTTAAAAAATGGCAAATATGGTCGCTTGTTTTAATAATTTTAGTAATATTAATACTAATTCGTATATGGTAAAAAATGTAAAAAATTTGCTTCCTAATGATTTTGATATTGACGCTGTGCTTTCGCAAAAAAAAATTAAAACAGGAAGTTTGCATCCTTTAACGCAATTAATAAATAAAGCGCTTAGAATTTTTGAACGTTTGAATTTTGAGGTAATACAAGGACAAGAAGCAGAAACAGAATATTATAATTTTGACGCGCTTAATTTTCAAAAAAGCCATCCTGCTCGCGACGCGCAAGACACATTTTGGCTAAAAAGTAATAAAGATAAAGAATTTATTAAAAACAAAATGTTATTGCGAACGCACACAAGTCCAATGCAGGTAAAATATATGGAAAAAAATGAACCTCCTTTTAATATTGTTGTTCCGGGTAAATGTTTTAGAAATGAAAGGACAGACTCTTCGCACGATATGCAATTTTATCAGTTAGAAGGATTGATGATAGATAAAGATATTAGTATTGCTAATTTTAAAAAAGTGATTTTAGAATTTTTTAACGAGCTATTTAACAATAAAAAAAGCGATATTAAAATAAGAATGCGTCCAAGTTATTTTCCTTTTGTAGAGCCGGGATTTGAAGTTGATATAAGTTGTTTTTGCAATAAAAAAAATAATTGTTCTGTTTGCAAAGGAGAAGGATTTATTGAAATGATGGGCGCTGGTATGGTTCATCCGCAAGTTTTGAAAAACGCTAAACTTGTAGTGTCAGAATGGCAAGGATTTGCTTTTGGAATGGGTATTGATAGAATAGCTATGATAAAGTACAAAATTCCAGATATACGATTATTATATTCTGGTGATTTAAGAGTTATTAGACAATTTTAATTTTAAAAAGATGACATTTTCATATAATTGGTTAAAACAATATCTTAAATATAAAACAACCTCTAAAGAGTTGATAGATATTTTGAATACATATTTATTTGAAGTAGAAAATATTGAAGAAAAAAATAATGATTTTATTTTTAATATAGATGTTTTGCCAAATAGAGCTGATTGCTTGTCGCACCAAGGCATAGCTCGCGAAATAAACAGTATTTTAGGTTTTCATGGTAAAGCTGAAAAAGTAAGGCCCATTAAAGAATTAAAAAATGAATTTACTTTAAAAACAAAATCAGGCGCTTCTGAAATGGAAATTGAACAAGGCGCAAAATGCGTAAGTTTCGCAGTATTATCTAATATTAAGATAAAAGAAAGTCCTAAATGGCTTAAGGATTGTTTAGCGAGTTTAGGACAAAAAAGCATTAATAATTTAGTTGATTTATCTAATTTTGTTATTTTAGATTCTGGTCAGCCTTTGCATATTTTTGATTTTGATAAACTTAAAAAAGGCAGTAATAATGACGGCGTAAAACTTTTTATAAGAGAAGCAAAAAACAAGGAAAAAGTAAAAATATTAGGAGGTAAAGAATACGAATTATTTAAAGATGATTTAGTTATTTCTGATTTAGAAGGTCCTGTTGATATAGCCGGCATTAAAGGAGGAGAAGAGTCGTCTGTAAGCCAGAGCACTAATCATATTTTAATTTCATCAGCTAATTTTGACGCGAAAAGAATTTATAACACATCTAAAAAATTAAATTTAATTACGGACGCTTCAATAATATTTTCTCATAATATAAGCGCTGGTTTTAGTTTATTGGGATTAGAAGAATTAGTTAATTTAGTTTTGCAAGAAGTTGGGGGAGAATTAGAACAAGTATTTTTTGAAGAGAAAAATAAAAATTTATTAAAAGACAGGGAATATATAATTATTCGCTTGAATAAAATTAGTTCTCTTTTGGGAAAAGAAGTAAACGAGGAAATTTTTAACAGAGTAATGTATCACTTAAATATTAAAACAAAAAAAGAAAAAACAGGCGTATTTAAAGTTAACCCGCCTTTTTATAGAGAAGATTTAAATATTGAAGAAGACATAATAGAAGAAATAGGGCGTTTAATCGGTTATAATAATATTTCTCCAGTTGCTCCAAAAGTTTCAGCTAAAAGATCAGAATTAAATGAAAATTTAGAATGGCGTTCTTTTATTAGTCGTTTTTTATTAAATCAAGGATTTGACGAGGTTTATAATTACAGTTTAATAGAAACCCCAACATTTTATGAGGTATCTAATCCATTAAGCAGTAAGCGAAGATTTTTACGCGAGGATTTGATTCACGGACTTATTGGCAATGCTTTATTTAATCAGAATTATTTTGATGAATTTAGAATTTTTGAGTTTGGTCATATTTTCCGCGAACAAAATGTTTTAATAGAAGAAGAAAAAATAGGAGCTTTAATTTTTTCTAAAAAAGGTAAAATAACTGATTTGCTTTTAGAAATAAGGGGAATATTGGACGGATTATTTGAGGGAATGGGTTTTGATGAAGATGATTATTTTGTTTTACATAAAGATAATATCTTATCAATAAAAATAAATGAACAAGAAGTCGGATTTTTAGGCGTTATAAATAAAGGTATTTACAGTACTAACAATGTTCCATTGAAATATGATTTTAAAAATGGAAATATCGCGTTTTTTGAACTTGATATGAAAAATTTAAT
>JBBTYX010000013.1:0-6910 GCA_038078515.1 Patescibacteria group bacterium
CTACATTGCTTCGCAATAACGCTTTGCTCATTAAGAATAAATTGATAACCTTGTTTTAAAATCATTAAATTTTAAAATAAAATAAAAAGCGCCTGATAAAACAATTAACAAATTTATTAGTTTTTTTATCAGGCGCTTTTTGCTGTTTCTATAATTTTTTTAAATACTTCAGGCTCGCTTTGAGCTAAATCAGATAAAATTTTACGGTCAAGTTCTATGTTTTTATCTTTTAAAGCTTTAATAAATTTAGAATATTTTAAACCATCAGCATTAACAGCGGCATTGATTTTTATTTGCCATAAACGGCGAAAATCCCGCTTTTTAGTTCTTCTGTCGCGGTACATATATGTCCAAGCGTGCAAAAGAGCTTCTTTAGCAGCTCTGTATTTTGTAGATCTTCCCCATTTAAAGCCTTTAGCGTGCTTTAATAAATTTTTTCTTCGTTTATTTGCGTTAACGCTTCTTTTTACTCTTGACACAATAATAAATTAAAAATTAAAAGTGATTATTTCTCACACAATCAATGTTAAAAAATTTAAGAATATGGCAAAAGACGTTTAATGGATTTTGCCAAAGTTCCTGTTAATTCGCGTAAACCTCGCCCATCTCTTATTTGTTTGCCTGTTTTTTTAGATAAAAAATGATTTAAACCCCCTGGTCTATATAAAACCTTACCAGTTTTAGTCACAATAAATCTTTTTTTAACTGACTTATTAGTTTTTGCTTTGCTCATAAAAATTTACGGTTTTACTGCTGATTTAATGCGTAAAGTAAAATTATAACCCTTAAAATCTTTTATAATTTCTTGGTCAAACACTGTTTCTAATTGTATAAGTTCTAAAAATGTTTTTATTTTTTCCTTAATCTCGTCTTTAAATATTTTTTCTCTTCCTTTTAATATAATTTGAACTTTTACTTTAAATCCTTTTTCCAAAAACATTCTTGTTTTTTTGGCTTTTATAGTTAAATCATTTCCAGAAGTTTTAAATCCAAAACGAACACCTTTTAACAAACCAGCTTTAGTTTTATGCTGTTTGCGACTTGATTTACTCAAACGATAAATATATTTTGAGTAATCCATTAATTTGGCAACAGGAGGATTGGCATTTGGCTGAACCTCTATCACATCAAGATTTTTATCTTGAGCGTATTTTAAAGCCTCAAAAAGAGGCATTACGCCAATACCCTTTCCTTCTTTGTCAATCAAGCGAACTTCTTTCGCTTTAATTTGCTGATTAATTTTTAATCTTTGCGTCGCGATAAATTTAATATAAAGTTAAAAATTAAAAGTGAAAAGTTACAAGAAATAAAAGTTTTTAAAACTTATTAACTTATACTTTTAACTTTTATTGTGGACACGGGCGGAATCGAACCGCCGTCCAAAAACTATTTGCAGAGCGTTTTACAAGTGTAGCTTGTTTTAAATTTAAGCATAAGTTTAAAAACAAACAAAAGCTCTTATGCTGATCAAGTTATAATTCAATAATCTCTATTAACTCGCAACTTCAAGATTATGTCCTAATACCGTCATTTATCTAACTTATTAGGCGTCAGTTAGTAAACGCCTTCTTACACTTTAGGCATAAGAAGGAGCAAACTCATAAGAGTCGGCATTTGTAAAATTTTACCCTGTTAAGGTAGGGACTTCCTACTTGAGTTCTCTAAAATATGTTTTTGTCAAAGCCATGCATGCCCGTAATTAATTTTAAATTTCCAAACTTAATACTAAATACTAAAAACCTTCATTAATTTTTTTTGCTTGTTTTAAAAGTTTGTCTTTTCTTCTGGTATATTCTTTTTGTTTTATTTTTTCGCGCTTATCTTCTTTTTTAAATCCGCGAGCAACTCCAATTTCTAATTTTATTAAGTTTGCATTAGTATATAGTTTCAAGGGTAGTATTGTCAAGCCTTTTTGCGCGCTTAAACCTATTAAATGCTTAATTTCGTCTTTTTTTAATAATAACTTTCTTTCTCTTTTAGAATCGTAATCTTGCGGTATATTGCCTTTTTGATAAGGACTAATATCAGCGCCTGTAAGTATTGCTTCATTATTCCTGATTTTTACAAAACTGCCTTGCAAGCTTATTTTACCGGATTTAATGGACTTAACTTCAAATCCTAATAAAGAAATTCCAGCTTGAATTTTTTCCAAAATTGAGAAGCGATAAATTATGCCTTTGTTTGTAATTGGTTTCATGTTAAAATATTTTAAGTATTAAACAACGATATATATGTTAAAAAAACTTTTACTAATTATATCGCTTTTTCTTGTATTAGTCGCTATATATTATAGTTTGGCATTCACTTATTCTTATTCTATTCAGGAAAAAAATTCACTTGAAAGCATTAATAATATAGTATTAGAAAAAGAATTTTCTTTAAAATCAATTAATTTTTTGTTTCTTGGAATCCCTGGAAAAGAATATGCTGCGCCATGGCTTACTGATACTATTATAGTAGGTTCTTTTAATTCTAACAATGGGTCAGTGTCTTTAATTTCTATTCCCAGAGATTTAATAATTAAAATTCCAGATAGCGGCAATATAACCAAAATAAACGCTCTTTACTCTCTTGGAAAAACATTTTCTCCATTAGAGCCTATAAAGTTTATAAAAGAAAAAATAACTGAAATAACAGGATTAAAAATAGATTACTATATTTTAATTGATGTAATAGGCTTGGAGCGTTTTATTGATTCTGTTGGAGGCGTAAATATTACAGTTTCTGATGATATTTCTGACCCTCGTTTCCCAGGCGCTAATTATTCGTACGAACCATTTTATTTAAGCGCTGGTTTTCATAATTTAAACGGGCACGAAGCTGTTCGTTTTGCTCGTTCGCGCAACTCTTTGCGTGGCGATTTTGACCGTATACAAAGACAAAGACAACTAATACAAGCGCTTAAAAACCAAATTTTCGCTAAAAATTTAAATTTGCAATGGTTAATTAAATCATATAAAGATTTAAATGATAGATTAATATCTAATTTAGAATTAGACGATTTGCCAATTTTATTTAAAGCAGCGCGTCTTATTTCTAATAAAAATATTTCTGATTATAGTTTAGAAATCTCGCCAAACGGGCTTTTAAAAGAAACAGATATTATATTGGGAGGCGTAAACGCATATGCTATTATACCTAAAAAATGATTAGAAAAATACAGCGAAATTCAAAATTTTTTCAAAGATATAAATAGCGATTAACAATGAAAAAAAGGAAAATTTATAATTGTTCTTTATTCATTGTTAATTGTTTGCTGTTATGCTATAATGCTATGCAATGAAGGCAAAAATTTTTGTAATAATTATTATTTTCATAATTGTTGCTGTTATAGCAATAACAGGGTTTAAGAATAAAAATTCGCTTGTCAAAGATACTTTTAAAGGAACAAATCAAGAAAAAAATAATAATAGCAATGATAATTCTTTTTTATATTCTTTTTCTAAAGATTCTGACTTAGATGGATTATCTGACGCTAAAGAAATAATTTACGGCTCTAACCTAAATAATCTTGACACTGATGGCGATATATATACTGATGGGCGAGAAGTAGAAAATGGATATGATCCAATAAAAAAAGGCGAATATAAACTTTCTGAACGAGATAATCTAAGTTTAACCATACAGTATTTTACATGGGCTTTTAAATTAAAAAACATAAATGACCCGCAAATAACAGATAGCTTGGTTCAAGAATTTTTACAAGAACAAGGCCTTTTAGATTTTAATCTTCCTATTATTTTAGAATCTGAAATAAATTTTACTAATACAGGAAAAGAAAAAATAAAAAAATATCTAAATGAAACAGAAAAATTAAATATAAATCAAGGGGGGCAATATCTTTTACTTGCCAAAGAATTGCTTAATAATAAAGAGAAAGATAAATTAAATCAGATATTGCTAAATATTGACACAAATTTGCGGACATTAAATAATGTTCAAACGCCGCCTGAAACAATAGTTTTGCATAAAATGTATTTAGGAATTTTTACAGCGCTTAAAGAAATATTCGCGGAATTGAAAAATATAAAAATAGATCCAGTGTCTGTTTTGTGGCGCGCGAAACAAGGAGAATGGATAATAATTGAAGCTGATAAAATTGAACAAATAAGACAAGAATTAATAGATAAGTATTAAATACGAATATCAAAGAACAATGAAAAAGAAATATATAATAATATTTGCAATTTTAATTAAAATAAGTATTTTTTTGTTATTAAGAAATAAGAGTTTTATTATTTCAAAAGACACTAATATAAATTTAACTGATATAGAATTAAAAAACACTGTGCGTTATAACAATACAACAAAGAATAATGAACAAAAAACAATAAATAAAGACATAGAAGAATATATAAAAAAAACTGACAGTGTTATTCCTTTAACAACAGACGCTTTAAAATTCGCGATTATAAACGCTACTATAGGCTCTAATGAATTACTTTTAAACTCTATTAAAAAACTTGCTCAAGGAAAACAAAATTTAATTACTATAATACCTCCAAAGGAACTTGACCAAACGCATAAACTTTTATTGGAATTATTAGAAAATTATGGTAAAATATTAGAAGATATAATAAATTCTCCGAGAAAAGAATTTAATCCGCGATATTTTGAAGATAGATTCGCAAATATAGAAAAAATTGTAAAACAAGTGGAAAAAAAATTAGGTTACAGAAAATTAAAAATACTGGAATTTTATTGGGAAGCGATTGGGAAATAATCTGGAAGTATAAAGATAAAATATGAAATCAATTTCTTTTATTATAATTAGTATAGCCTTAATAACTGGAATTTACTATTATACAATAAATAACAACAAAAATAATTTTTTAGTGTCAAATTTGATAATTAATTCTGAAAAAAAGATTGAAAAAAAACAAATAAACAAAGATTTAATAAATATATCTAATAATATAAAACAAGAACCAGTTGTTGTTGAAATGCCTTTTTTGGAAAAATATAAAGAAAATCCTCCATTAGGAACTCAATTTATTAATAAAAGATACTTAGCGTCAAATGGATTGTCAGAAGATAAATTTAAAGACTTGGTAACGCAAATAGAAAAAGAAAAACCTTTAACAAATAATATTGATAATTTAATAATTGTTGAAAACGCTAATAATTTTAAAGACAATCAATTGCAATTGGGAAGCAGTGGAGGAGAAAATATTTGCGGAGCTCGCGGATTTGGAGAACAATGCGGAGGAGGAGATAGTCCGTTAGGATTAGGAGTTTGCACAAATGCCATAAATGTTCCTATTTATGAACAATGCAAATACACGTCATTAATACTTCCGCCTTCTCAAGATGTTGGACCAGGGTGTCCCTCAGATGTAGCATACTCTGATGACTGCACATGTCAGACGCTTACTTGTTTACCAGAAGGATTAAAATCTTCTTCTTCTGGTTGTCCTTCGTCTGCTCCTCAAAGATGTTTAAGTCATTCAACCTATGTTTGCAATGGTCCTATCGGAGGAATAAGAGTTTCTGGAAACACTGTTATGATAGATGTATACTCGCCCTGCGCAAAAAGGAGAACATTAGTTGAAATATGTTCTATAAAACCCATAAGTTGCGATCAGTGTTGCGGAGGCAAGGCATGGTTATGGGACTCTATTGGCGGAAGTTGCGGCTGCGCGTAAGAAAAATTTTAATTCTTAATTCTTGATTTTAAAATGAATATTCGCACAATAATATTATTTGCCTTAATAACAATCATATTCACGCCATTATTGACATACGCGTCAGTTCCTGTTTGGGTTACTAATTTTGACCAGTGCACGGAATTTCAGCAAAGAATGGAAAGTTTTGAATATAGCCTGCATTCCACTCTTTTGCAAAAACAACTTGACACAGAAGCGTCGCGCGAACTGGCTCGCGTTCAAAAAGCGCGATTTGATGTTAATAGGCTTATTGCTTCTGTTTATGACGAACTCCGTACTACTCAAGTAAATTTTCCAGAAGAGGGCGCTAAAGTATTACAAAAAATGGGAATAGCTGTGGTTGACCCAAAGCAATCATCTGAACCAGGGTCTGAATTTTGCAGAGCTAGTTATGAAGTTAAAGTTAATATTGATGACAGTTCTCAATGCGTTGCAGTGCAACAAGAAGCGCGCATAATAACAAATATTGACGATTATATTTTTGAAGAGCCAATAAGAAAAGCAGCTGATTTTTTATTCTGTTATTTAGGCGATTGGCGTCACTTTCCAATTGATAACATTAACAGCAATTATAACTGCGAGAAATTAACCGATTCTCAAGAATGTTCTGAACAAGATATAATTTCAGAATTAGATTCATTGGGAGATGACAGAAATAATGAATTTATTAATGGGAAAATTGGTATAAAAGAGGTATGCGAGGCTATGCGCGATAAAAATATAAAATGTTCTGCTGATATTATGCGAGACAGTATAAAGTATAGCGCCATAAATCAAATTTCAAGAAAAGATAGAACTTTTACTTTAATGCCTTCTCAAACATGGTACACGCCCGACAGATGTAAAATTATAGAATCTTCGCTTCCTATTGGGTGTGATAATAATTCGTCAGAAAATAACAACAACGAATGTATTTTAACTCCATACACTAAAGATATAAAAAAATTAACAAAAAATGACACAGACTCTATTTATGGCGAACCAACTTTAAAATTAACGCCTGATAATGATCCTAATTGGAGCTTTGATAAAGTGTTAGAGTCTATTCAGGTGCCTGAAAACAGCGTTACCGGACTTCAAGAAAAAACATTTAATCAAGCGCAAAAAATTATAAATGATTACACAGAATTAAATAAAATACAGTATCAAACTGGCAAAGGATTACGCCCGGCAACGTACATTGTTGGTTTTAAAGATTATTTAGATCTTGGAACTTTTGGAATTTTAAAAGGCGATAAACTTGC
>JBBTYX010000014.1:0-5538 GCA_038078515.1 Patescibacteria group bacterium
AGAATAAATTGATAACCTTGTTGCTCTACCTTTACTTTTTTGATAAAAGTAAAGGTAGAGCAATAAAAATTGAAGAATATGTTCCTATAAATATACCTATTATTAAAATACTTACAAAAGAATTTAAACTTACAGGACCAAAAAATAAAACACTTAATAACACTAAAATAGTAGTGCCAGATGTATTTATTGAACGCATCAAAGTTTGCATTATGCTTTTTCCTCCTAATTCATTATTGCTTTTAAAATCGCCTTTAAGCATATTTTCACCAACTCTATCAAATATAACTATTGTGTCATTAACTGAATATCCTAAAATTGTAAGTATTGCCGCAACAAAAGGAATATCTAATTGAAAACCGTAAAAATATCCCAATACGCTTAATGCTCCAGCGCTTATTATTACATCGTGAAATAAAGCTATTATTGCTATTATTCCAAATCGCCATGATTTTAAGTTTTTTACTAACTTGCGAAACGAGTAAGCAACATAAAGCAAAATCATAATAATAACTAAAATTAAACCCCAAATAGCGCTTTTTTGAAGTTCTTTTCCTATTACAGGTCCTATTGCTTCAAAACTAAGCTCTTTTAATTCGCTAAATTCTTTTAACTTATTTACTATATTGTTATGATTTTCTTCGCTTATATCTGAAAAACGAAGAATAAATCCGCTATCCCCTAATTCTTTAATTGTTAAATTATTAATATTTAAACTATCTAAACTTTTAAGCGCTTCTTCTTGACTTGGGCGAGTTTCTGTATATTCAACTTCTAAAAGAGCTCCGCCTGTAAAATCAATTGACAGATTAAACCCAAAATACGCGAAACTTCCTATACTAAGTAGAATTAAAATTATAGAAATTGTAATGAATATTTTTTTATGATTGATTATAAACATAAGAGCTTCGCTTTAGTTAAAAAGTTTAAAGTTAAAAGTTTATAAAGTAATTGCAAATCTATGCCTTTAAATTTATAACTTTAAAAACTTTTTACTTTATAAACTATATTATTGTTTTCCAAATAAACTTATTATTTTTAAGTTTTGTGCCTGATAACATTATTAATATTAAACGAGTTAAAAAAACAGCGGTAAACATACTGAATAAAATTCCAATGCCAAGAGTTAAAGCAAATCCCTGCACAAAACTTGTGCCAATGACATATATAATAAGAGCTGTTAAAATTGTTGACACATTGCCAATGCGAATACTAGACCATGCTCGAATAAATCCTTCTTGAACAGAATCCTCTAATCCCCTGCCAGAACGTAATTCTTCTTTTAATCTTTCAAATATAAGCACATTAGCGTCAACTGCCATTCCTAAAGATAAAATAAATCCAGCAATGCCAGAAAGTGTTAGAGTTACGGGAATTAATTTATATATAAATAATATAATTACAATATAAACCGCTAAAGAAATAATTCCTATAAGACCTGGCAATCTATAATATAAAATCATAAAAACAACAAGAGCTATTGACGCGATCATTCCAGAGAAAATCATTTTATCTAAAGAATCTTTTCCTAAACTCGCGCCAATTGTTTGCTGAGATATAATTTCAATAGGCACTGGCAAAGCGCCAGCATTTAAATTATTGCGAAGCAATATTGCCTCGTCTTGAGTAAATTGACCAGATATTTGAGCGTTTCCTCCAGTAATAACGCTTTGAACAACTGGTACGCTTACTGGAAAACCATCTAAATAAATTGCTATTCTTTTTCCTAAGTTTTCTTTTGTAAGTTCGGCAAATATATCTCCTCCTTCGCTATTAAATTGAAGTGTTACCATTGGCAAGCCTGATATTTGGTCAAACTGTATTTGAGCTCTTTTTAAATAAGAACCGTTTAATTTTGTTGAAATAAAGCCTAAAAGATCAGCTTGTTTTATTTCTTCTTTACTTGCTTCTCTTTTAAATTCTAAAAATGGCGTTTGGCCAATCATTGAAATAGCCTGTTTAACATCGTTTACGCCGGCAAGTTCCACTATTAAACGTTGTTCTCCGTCCAAGCTTTGAGATACTTGCACTATTGGCTCTGCCACGCCAAACAAATTAACGCGACGTTCAATAACATCGCGAGCTGATTCAAGGGCTTCTTTTGAAGAAATGCCCTGAATTTTTGAAGTGTCAGCTTTGTAAACTAAATGCGTTCCGCCTTCTATATCAAGCCCTAAATGAAATTGACTATCTATTTTTCGCAAACTAAAATCATATTTATTATTAACAAAATCAGCCACTTTATTCCATGCATTCGGATAAACAATATTACCAGCCATAACAGCAACAACTAAAATAACTATAACCAACCAAAAAGAATTTTGAGAGCTGAATTTAAACATCTTGACAACATCATAACTTAAAAATAAAAATTCGTCAAATTCTTGTTTTTTATTAAAAAAATAAAAATTCGTCAAATTCTTGTTTTTTCTGACCATTAAGACGATCGTCCAAGAAGTTAAGAAAAAATAAAAACACATAAAAATAATAAGTTTTACAATACCGCAATATCAATATCAATTTTAATCCAATATAATAAAATAATAAAACTTTCCTTTTTTCTGACCATTAAGACGATCGTCTTAATGGTCAGAAAAAAGATTTATACAGTTTAATAATATTATTAAATATGAGAAATAACTATTTCTTCAACAATTAATAAACGTGTGTTACCCACTATACTGAGCGATTTTATAAGGCTTTGTGTTTTTTCTAAAACATCATAAGGACTAACCCAAACGCTTTTTTGAAGATTTCTATATCCAAGTTTTTTAAGTTCTAATCTGAAAATATTTCTTTTATTACGCTCTGTTTCTGGAATATCAAAAAGTACCATTTGCCATTTTTTATCTTTTCTTTTTTTAAGCTTAATATACTTATCTTTTATCAGTAATATTTTATCCATTCCTTTTTCTGTAATCATTATAGATTTAATTCCTTTTATTTCGGGAGTTTGTATATATCCTCTTGATTTTAAATAAGATATAAATTTACTGAACTTAATTCTATCCATTTTTTTACGGTATTTTAAATATTCATTTTTCATTCCAGGGGCAGCAATATCATTAATACTTTTAATACTAAAAGTATCTGAAATGTCTACAACTCCAGAAATAACATCATAAATTCCCCATAAAAATTTATCAGTTATTGGAATTTTTATTTTCATAAAAATATTCTAACATTTGAGACGATCGTCTACAAGTATAGAATTTTTTCTGACAATGCGGACGATCGTCTTAATGGTCAGAAAAATAAAATTTTATTAAATAACGCAATAAGCGCAATTTATTAGTAGCACTCGTATATAAATCAAAAAATATAACTTCCCAGGTTTGGGTTTAAATTTACGTACTTTTCTATTTATAAATTTTATCAACTAAATGTAATTTATGTTTTAATACGTTTTCTTTTTCATCAAATAAAAATTCTCCTATAAAATTTTTCCCTTGTAAAAATATCGGCAGCCAGTATTTATCACTTGTCCACATTTTATCATACGGTATATTACCTACATCAAACCACTCTGGCTTCATTTCTTCAGATTCTGTTGGTTCTCCTTCAAAAGCTTCTATTTTAAAAATATGCACTTCTAGAATATCAGGTTTATCTATAAATCTAAATTTTATTTTACCCTGTTTTTTCATTTCTTTAATATTAATTCCTATTTCTTCTAATCCTTCTCTTATAGCATTTTGTTCAATTGTTTCTCCTTTTTCTACTTTACCGCCAAAACCATTGTATTTGCCATTTCCAAAACCTCTCTTTTTCATTGCAAGAAGTATTTTTGGATGCTTATAAATTAAGCAAAGCGTCATTACCTTTTTCATAAAACTAAACGATTTTACCATTGCCCACCTCGTATGTGGTACAAGGTATTGATTAATTTAACCTATGATTCATTAAGAATTATCCTTTTTTTTAACAAAACCGCCAAAAGTCATTTTTTGGTAATCAATTTCATTAATACCTTTTAATCTATAAACTTGCTGGGTGGAAAATATTTTCTTGTCTTTTTTATCTAATCCTAAAAGCAGAATTGCCTTATCAATTTTATCCCAGCTTGGCGCTTCAATTTCTAAATATGGATTAAGTTTTGGCCAAAAATCAATATCAAATTCTATGTCGCCTTTTACCCAGCGTATTCTTTTATTTTCTTGGTAAAATTTTTCTATAAAACCTAATTGTTCTAATAATAATCCTGTTTTATCAAAATCACTAACCTCAATTTCAATTTCTTTCATCCCACTGTCAGAATATTTTCCGTCATGCGCCTTAATACCTATCCTCTTTTTAAAGGCAAGTGTTATTTTATTACCCTCATCCCTAAGCCTTATCCATGCACCCTCTTTATCTAAACGCAAATCAGGATAATCAAATATGCGTCGGCGGTAAAAATATTCGCCCTGTTTTTCAGCTCCAATATCTTTTAATTTTTCCTGTATTTTTTCTGGATTAATATCTAAAAATTTTACTTCAATTTCTTCCATAAAATATAACTTATCCATACCTTGGAACTCCCCGTAAGTGGGCATGGTTGTTTTTAATGCTAATTTCCATGGCATTTTTTAAATTTTTTATCAGAACCGCAATAACACGGCTCATTTCTACCTATTTTTTTATTAGTTTGCAACGATTGAACATTATTTTCATCATCATTATTTAATTTAAAATTATCAGTAAAAGCTCTTGGAATAATTGGAACTTCAGTATTTTGATTTGCTTTTGCTTTTAAGTGAATATGCTGATGTTCTTCTTTTTTAGGCTGAACTTTTAATTTTAATTTGAATAAAGCGCTTGTTACCTTGTTATTTATATCATAAAGTAAATCTTGAAAACTTTTTTTTGCTTCTATTTTATATTCTATTAAAGGGTCTTTTCCTCCAACAGCGCGAAGTCCTACTGAGCGCCTTAAATGCTCCATAGAATCAATGTAATCGCCCCATGATGTATCTATACTTCGCAATAAAAGCTCTTTATCAACAAGCTCCATTCCATCTTTCCCTATTTCTTTTTCTCTTTCATTATATAAATCTAATGCTTTTTTATTAAATATTTCTTGTAATTTTTGCTGTTTTTGCTCTGCGCTAATATTTTCTTTTTTTATTTCTAATATAACTTCGCGTGCTTCATCTATTTCCATAATTCCAAAACTGCTTATTATCTCTGTTATTTCCTCAAAATTCCACTTATATTCTTCGTCTTTAGCGTGAGCGCTTACAATATCATTAAATTCATCAGAAAAAATTTGAATAATTTCACCTTTAACATCTTTATTTTCTAATATTTTTTGCCTGCGATTATAAATTGAATCGCGTTGTTTATTTAATATTTCATCATACTCTAAAAGCCTTTTGCGAGTATCAAAATAATACCCTTCCACTTGTGTTTGAGCGCGTTCAATAGCTCGCGATATCATAGAGTTATTTATAGGCATATTTTCAGGAAAACGAAACCTATCCATCAAGGACTTAATGCGATCTCCTCCAAATATACGCATTAAATCATCGTCAAGCGATACCATAAACTGCGTTTCAC
>JBBTYX010000015.1:0-1476 GCA_038078515.1 Patescibacteria group bacterium
GCTGGGAAAAAAACCAAGCTTTGAACTATTTTATAACCAGCTCCATATATTCCTACATCTGTTGGCGTTTTAAGAAAACTAAGCATTACTTCGTCTATTTTAAAATAAATAGAGGCAAAAATAACAATAGCAGCCATTGGCCAAGTTTCGCGTAATACCCATTTCCAATAAGAAAAATCAAATCGCAATCTAATTTTAACTAAATTACGCAAACCAATAAGCATTATTATAAAAGCAACTAATCCTCCAATAGATAAAATACTAATCGCGCCTAATATTCCTCCCTTTAAATAAATAACCAAAAACAAAAGGCCTAATTGAAGAGCGCGCGAAAAAACTTCAGAACCAGAATACCAAATTATACGCAAATGCTTTTGAAAAATTCCAATTAAAGGTTGAGCCGCTCCTAAAAATAAAAAATGGAAAGAAGATATGACAACAGCTACTTTCATTATAATGTTAAAATCTGTTAACCAAATAATTGTAGCGCCAATACTTAAAGAAATAAAAAGCGCTACTAAGCGCAAAGTAAAAATATTAGAAGAAATTTTATTCTCATCTGCGGCAGAATGAGATATTTCCCTAATCATTAAATTATAAAGACCAAGATCAGCTAAAAAAGAAAATATATAAATATAAGCTAATGCGCCTGAATAATAGCCAAAATTCTCAAGACCTAAATAACGAGTTAAAACAGCTAAATAAACAATGGAAATAATCGTTCCAATTATTCTAAAACTAAAAGCAATAATTGTATTGCCTAAAGTATTTTTAAACATATAATAATTTTAGCACATAAAAAATTACAATTATAGCTCTAATAATTTCTCAAACCTTTTTTCTTGTCCTTTAAATGGACCAATAATAGCTAAATTTAATTGATGAGGAACAAAAATTTCTCTAGCGATTTTTTTAATTTGTAAGATTGTCACGCTATCAATTTCTTTAAAATAATTTTCTATGGAAATAACGCGATCAAGAATTAGTTTTTCCATGCCAATAAAGTGCGCTATATCATGCGATCCTTCAGCAGATAATAAGAATTTACCCTTAATATATTCTTTGGCCTTGTTCAATTCTTTAACGCTAATTTCTTCAGTAATAATTTTTTTATGTTCGCGTAAAATAACTTTTATTGCCTCGTCAATCTTGTTTAAAGTTACTCCAGAAAAAGTTCCAATATAACCCTGATCCAAATAATATTCAGCAAAAGTACGCACAAAATAACATAGCCCGCGCTTCTCTCTAACTTCAATAAATAAACGCGAACTCATACCTCCGCCTAAAATAGTAGCTAAAACAGATAAAATTGTTCTTTGTTTATCAAATATACTAAATGATTTATAGCCAATAGCTATCTGCGCCTGATCTGTTTTTTTATTCATAATATAAACTAAAGGTTTTTTTTGACTATCAGCATATTTTTTATATTTGCTTTTTTTACCTTTAGAAACTTTTCCCAAAAACTTTTCTAAA
>JBBTYX010000015.1:1486-4143 GCA_038078515.1 Patescibacteria group bacterium
CAGAACCTTGTGAAGTTTTTAAATTTTCCAGCAACACTTATAACTATATTTTGCGCGTTATAATTTTCTTTAAAATAATTTACAAAATCCTTTCGCTCCATTTTATTAAGCGTTTCCTTAGTGCCTATAATTTTTCTGCCCAAAGGCGTATTACCATACATCAATTCTTCAAATACATCGCCAATATAGCGCATTGGCGTGTCCTGATACATATTCATTTCCTCAAGCACTGCGCCGCGTTCTTTTTTAATTTCCTCTTCCTTAAATAAAGAGTTTAAAAGCATGTCAGATAAAATATCTAAAACCGTATCTATATATTTACTTGCAGCAGTAATATAAAAACCAGTATATTCTTTAGATGTAAAAGCATTAAATTCCGCGCCCATAGAATCAAGCTCATGGCTAATTTCAAATGTTGTTGGCCTTTTTTTAGTCCCTTTAAAAAATAAGTGCTCTAAAAAGTGCGAAACGCCTTGCAAACGCTCTGTTTCATAACGAGAACCAATTTTAACCAAAACCAAAACAGTAATAGTTTCTGTTGACTGCATTGGAAATGTTACAACTTCAATTCCATTTTTTAATTTATAAGTTTTTGGCTTGATTTTAATCATAAAATATTTAATTATTACAAAAATAGATTAATAAATAATTTAAAAAATTAATGTCCTCAATTATTTCTTATAAACGAAGTGAATTAGAAATAATTAGAGGTTATTCTTTTTTAATTTATAAGTTTTCGGTTTTGTTTTTAACATATCTATTAATTTATAAATTCTGACAAATTTCCCCATTTATCTCCTGCTTTAACATCAACAACAATAGGCACTTTTAATTTAGTTGCTTCTTCCATAATTTTTTTAATCTTTGGCGCTAATTCTTTTACTTTATCTTTCTTTATTTCAAAAAGCAAATCATCATGGATTTGTAAAAGCAATCTGCATTTTTCATTGTCAATTATTTTTTGCTCGTTCAATTTTATCATAGCAATTTTAATAATATCTGCGGCCGAGCCCTGAATTGGCGCGTTAATAGCTTCTCTAAACATAGCTTGTCTTCCTCGTATATTGCCATCAAGAAAAAATCTTTTGCGACCAAAAATAGTTTCCACATAACCTTTTTCATTTATATCGCTTTTTATTTTATCAAAATAATCATGAATACCTGAAAAGCGTAAAAAATAGTTGTCTATAAAAGTTTGAGCTTTTATAACGGGAATATGCAATCGCTCGGACAAGCCATAAGAACTCATGCCATATAAAATGCCAAAATTAAAAACTTTAGCCTGACGTCGCTGTTCTTTAGTTACCTTGTTTTGTTTTATTCCAAAAATCTCGCTAGCTGTAATAGTATGAATATCTTGTCTTTCATTAAAAGCCTTTATAAGCGTTTTATCGCCTGATAAATGCGCGGCTATGCGAAGCTCAACTTGGGAGTAATCAAATGAGACTAAGTTATACCCTTTTTCCGGTATAAAAATATTTTTTACCTTTCTTGCAAAATACTCATTGCCTGCGGGAATATTTTGCAAATTAGGATTAACAGAGGAAAGTCTGCCTGTAATCGCGCCAATTTGATTAAAAGTAGTATGAACTCTGTTATTTTTATCTAATTTATCAAATAAAGAATTAACATAGGTTGTTAAAAGTTTTTCTAATTCGCGAAAACGTAAAATATAAGGCACAATTTCGTGTTTAGAAGCTATCTTAAATAACTCGCTTTCCTTAGTAGATATTTTTCCACTCGGAGTTTTTTTAACTCCTTTAGAACTAATTTCTAATTTATCAAACAAAACCTCAGCTACTTGCTGCGGAGAAGACGGATTAAAATCAATGTTTGCCAGTTTAAAAATCTCTTGCCTTATATTTTCAATCTCGCTTTTTAAATCTTTTTGCAAAACCTTTAATGAAGAAAGAGATATTTTTATTCCAACTTTGCTCATTTCATCTAAAATAGTGATTAAGGGCAACTCTATGTTATTATAAACATTAAGTAAATCATTTGTTTTTAATCTTTTTTTTAATTCTTCTAATGTTTCATCTCCATCTAAATTAGAATTAAGAAGCCATAAAGCAATTTTCTTATTTTGCTCTGTTTTTTCAACTTTCGGAGGTTCAACCTCCGATGATTTAACAATCGGTAACTCGGTTACCGATTGTGTAGTAAATAAATTTCCTTGGTTAATAGATTTTTTAATATCTTTTGGTTTTATTTTGCGCTGTTTAACAGGTTCTGTAATTTCACCTTTTATGCGCCTAATTAAACTTCTAAAACCATTATCTTCTAAAAACGGTTCTACTTTTTTTATATTTAATCCTTCCCATTTAGCGTTTTCTAAATTAAATTCAATTGGCGTTTCACAATTAATTGTAGAAAGTTCTTTAGAAAAAAACGCCATATCGCGTTCAGATTCTAATTTAATACTTACTGATTTCATGCCCTTAATTCTTGACACTTCTTTTAGATGCTTAAATAAATTTTCCAATGAATTATACTTTTGAAGCAATTGCGTTGCTGTTTTATTTCCTATGCCTTTTACTCCGGGAATATTATCAGATTGATCTCCTACCAAGCCCTTATAATCTGTTAATTGTTCAGGAATTAATCCGTATCGTTCTTTAACAGCTTTTTTATCATAAATTACTATGTCTGTCATACCT
>JBBTYX010000015.1:4153-16708 GCA_038078515.1 Patescibacteria group bacterium
CTCGTCTCATTGTATAAATTTCTGTGTTGTTATTAATCAACTGCAATGTGTCTAAATCTCCTGTTACTATAATAGCTTGTATATTTTCTTTTTCTTTTTCTAAATTTTTAATTTTGAGTTGTAGTTTTGATTTTTGATTTTTGATTTTTGATTTTAGGTACAATTGTTCTGAAATTGTGCCGAGTATATCATCTGCTTCAAAGCCAGGTTTTTCTAATACAGGCACACCCGCAAGTATTAAAAATTCTTTAATCTTAGGAAATTGCGCGTTTAATTCCTCAGGTGTTTTAGGACGATGCGCTTTATAATCCGCGAATTTTTTATGTCTAAAAGTTTGTTCTGGCAAATCAAAACAAGCCACTAAATAATCAGGTTTTAAATCATTTATCATTTTAATAAAAAAGCTTATAAAACCATAAATAGCGCCTGTTGGTTCGCCACGCTTATTAGTTAATTCAGGTATAGCATGAAAAGCTCTATGTACTATGGCATTAGAATCTAATATTACAAACTTCATAATTCAGCTTAGTTAGCTTAATTAGCTTAGTTAGGTTTTAGCTTCATTAGGTTCATTAGGTTTTTTCTCTAATCAAGCTAACAAAGCTAAAAGCTAATGAAGCTAACTAAGCTATTCTCAACCCATATGTTTAATAATTTTTGGCACTAATTCCTCATATTCCTCCTTAGTATATTGTTTGTTTAAAATGCAGTATTGTTTGTTTTTCAATGATATACATCCAAACATATTATTAGAATTATAAACTACATCGCAATAATTAATATTATAACCAACATAAGAGCCATAAGAAAACTTAATATTATTTATATTCTCGCCGCAATTTTCTGCTTCATATACAAGGGTCGCGTTATTTCCCCAATCAGTATAATCATAGCAATCCTTAAAAGATTTTAAACTTATTAAATTGCAATACTTGCTATTTTCTCCATCAGTAACATTAAAAGAATTGAAAACATTTTTACTGTTGTAAACATAGTCCCCAGAAATATTATTATTTTTTTTGCCGTGATAATACTTATTAGGAAATTTTTTCCAAAAAGCTTTTACTTTTTTTATAATTTCCTGTCTGCTTTTAAAAGATACTAAATTAAATTTTTCTAATTCCTTAAAATATTCTTCTTTTGAATAAGGCTTGTTAAAAATGTAGTACTTTTTATTTCTAAGCGAAACACAGCCAAAACAATACTCGCAATTATTTAAATCTTTAGAAAAATAAACACCCATACAATTATTGCAGTCCGTAGAATAATATGTTTCATAACAATTCTGGCAATTAAATAATTCATAAGAATTTTCTAATCTTGATACTCCTGTGCAGTCAGCTGAATTATTAGAATAATGGATATACAAAGAATACATGCAATTTTCATTTTTCTCTGCGGAAATCACCATAAAACAGTTTTTCATTGGACCAGCGTAATTAACATACTCGCTATTTATCAATCTTTTAGGACTATCCACATTAAGAGCTATCTTAGGAACTACTTTTATTAAATCTCTCAATTGCTCAAAAAATGGCTTATTCCAATTGTAGTCTTTTCCATATTTTGTATCATCCCAATTATCGCTCCACCAGCAAGGAGAACAATAAACGAGAAGTTCTTTATCTTTATTATAAACACTGACTATACTTTTTTTACATAGATCGCAATTTCGCTTATAAAGCGCTCTCTCATTTCTAAAAGCAAGGCGTCTCCTAAGCCTGCAGTCAGGGCAAAAAGTAGGCAAAGGAACTTGCATTTTAGTGTAAAAATTTTGATCGTCTTCTATAATAGTAAAATTTTTATCACAGTTCTGACATTGTATATTTTTCGTGTTCATTGTATTAAATAAGTTCCATAATACTTATAAAAAACCCTATAACAAAAATAATAGATAAAATTAAAAGTATAGACTTAGGCACATTAAAAGAAAATATAGGCTTTTTTTCATCACCCATTTTTTTAGCTTTTCTATGCATAATAAAAATTATCAGATTTATATATATCGCGCCAAAGGCTCCAATAAATGAAGTAATTATTATAAAATCATTTAAACCAAGTAAAAACAATACAAGCGGAGCAACAAATGTTGCTATTGTGCTCCAAAAAACTGAAACATTAAAGTCTTCTATAAATGTTCGCCTAAGCTCATTTCCTAATGCGATAAACGATGTTAGTATAGCAAAAGCCCCAATTATAGCTCCTATCATCAAATATCCATCTCCAATAGAACTTAACCCGCTTAGAGCGTCTTGCGAAGTTGCTGTTCCGCTTATTTCAACTACAGAGAACGTAAATAATAAATAAATAAAAGCTGGTATTACTGTTCCTATTCCTATAATTTTTCCAAAATGAATACGTTGTTTTAGAGCTATATTTCCATCTACTTCATCTTCTAAAGCTGGAATTATAGACAATCCTGTCATAGAAAAAAGAATAATTCCATATGGCATTATTATATTTTCCCAATTAATTGGAGCGAATTTTAATATATTTTCAAAATTTTCAATTGATAATGTTTTTAAAAAAAATAAAATTACTGCTATTGATATAATTATAGTAAAAATAAGATCTGCTTTGCCAATAGTTTTAATCCCTCGAACAACAATATAACTTGCTATAAAAAAAAATATAACAGAGCTGATTATAGTTGCGTCTCCAAAAAAATTTTTAAAAGCAATGTTTATAAATTGCCCGCCAATTATAGTATAAATAAGAAGAGACCCCCAAAGAAAAATAATTGTCTGAATAAGCGTTGCCCATTTCCATTTATTTCCTAAATAAATACCGCTATATCCGGATAATCTGTGTTTTTCTTTAGTGCGAAGAGTTATTTCCATATACATAGCGTGAACTAATATTGAAACAACAGTAAAAAGCGCCAAATAAAAAACAACAGGTATTATGCCTGCTTTTGTTGTTACATATGGAATGCCAAACATTCCCACTCCAATAATTGTTCCAGCTAAACTGCCTATTGTAAGTAGATGAGGATATTTAGCGATAGTATACATTGTATCTAAATAATAGCCAAAAAGCGAAAAAAGCAAACGCTATTGTTATTATTGTTAAAACAGCTAATTTCATAAAATAAATTAAGGACTAATAACTAAAATAATATTTAAGAAAAAATTAGTTATTACGCATTAATTTTTTATTCTTTATTTTTTATTCGCTTGTTCATTATTTTTTCTAATTTTTCTTCTGGTTGAAACAGAAAAGCGATAATGAAAAAACTTATAATAGTAACAATTATTGCTAAAGAATACATTTCAAGTCCTATCATCATTCCAATTGCTGTTGACACCCAAATACTGGCAGCTGTTGTAACGCCTTGCAATTTATTATTATTAAAAATAATAACACCTGCTCCTATAAATCCTATACCAATAAGAACATTTGACATAATACGACCCGGATCATATTGCGAAGAATTAAATATATTAATGCCTTTTAAGCTTATTATAGTAAAAATAGTTGAGGCAAGCGTTATTAACATATAAGTTCGCATGCCAGCCGGCTTATTAGAACGCCCGCGTTCAATTCCAATTGCAGCGCCTAATATTATTGCTAAAATAATTTTTATCAAATCAGTTTCCATAAATTTATATTAGTTTTAAATTTTGAATTTTTACTAAATTATTGTTTTTAATTCTATTTTATCAATTGCTTGTTTTTCTAATTTGTCTAATTTTAATTTTTTTTCCACTTCTAAAACATCGCTTAATTTTGCTTTTGTTTCTGGATGTTTAGGAACAAACACAGAACAACAGTCAGCGTGAGGCTCTATTGATATATCATAAGTCTCAATATTTTTAGCTTCTTTAATTATACCTTGTTTATCATCTCCTATCAAGGGGCGAAATATTGGAAGTGCGCTAGAATTGTCAATAACCTTTATATTTTCAAGCGTTTGCGAAGCAACTTGTCCTAAATTATCTCCAGTAACTATTGCGTCTGCTTTTTCTTTTAAAGCAATATCATTGCATATTCTAATCATTGAACGGCGATAAAGAATTACGCGCAATTTTTCAGGAGCGTTTACTAAAATATAATTCTGAATATCTGCCAAAGAAACAAAATATAATTTACTTTTATCTTGCCATAAAGCAAGTTTTTTAACTAACTTTTCCACAATTTTTTGCGAGCTTTTATTTGTGTATGGGTAAGAATGAAAATGCAAAAATATAATTTTTGCTCCGCGGCGCATAATTTTAAAACAAGCAACAGGCGAGTCTATTCCGCCTGATATCATTCCAATAACATTTCCAGAAGTTCCAATTGGCAAGCCGCCCGCGCCTTGATACTTATTAAAATAAAATAAAATATCATTATTTTTTTTATGTTTTTCTTTTTGCAATATTTCCACAAAAACAGTTAAGTCCGGATTATTTAGTTTAACCGCAATGTTTAATTCTTTTTGCAAAATTGTCCATAATTTTTCATTAACTTCCTGAGAACTTAAAGAAAAATTTTTATCAGCACGCGTAGCCAGTATTCTAAATGAAATAACTTTATCAGTGGAAAATTCCTTTAATTTGTTCAAAACCTGTTTACCAAGTTGAGGAATACTTGTTAATTCATTGTTAAAAGCAAGTGCAAAATTTGATACGCCAAAAATTCTCCGAATAGTGGGAATAACTTCATTATTAAAAATCTCTTTTTGTTTAAGGGGTTTTATGTTTCTTAATTCAACCAAAATACGGCCAAAAGATAAATGAGCTTTTGGTTTATAAATTTTTAGAGACTTTAAAATATTATTTTTTAATTTCTGTTCAAAAAATTTTCTATTGCCCTTCTTAAGGGCAATTTCAGAATAATGTGCGACAATAAACATACTAAACAATAGATAACATAATTTATTAAATTAAGGAATACTTTTACGCATATTGACCAAAGCATATAAAATATGTATAATTTAAACAATGAAAAAAATTATATTATTAAGCTTAATTTTAGCGATTTTACCATTTAATAATACTTTAGGAGTTATAACAAATATTGGTAAAATAGAGCGCGATTTTAACGACACTTTTATTTCTTCTAATAAAATAGATTTTAAATTTACAAACGCTATTTGGGATAAAATTGGGAAAAGAATTATATCGCGAAAAGATTTTAGCGCGACAACATTTCCAATAAGTCAGAATATTTCGCTTTGTAACGCTGTAGAATTAAAAACCGAACTAAATTTAGATATTTCCAGCAGATTAACTTGTTCTAAATTAGGCAATGATGTATATATTGGAGGATTTTTACCGCGCAATTCAAGCACAAAATTATATGAAGGTAAAATATATTACTATAATTCAATAGAACCTAATTTTAAACCTGTGTTAATAAGCGACAACAATAGTTTTAATGATAAAAGTTTGGGAGATTTGCTTATTGGAGCTAAGCCAAATAAAGAATTATTAGTTGTTTATATTCTTAACAGCGGTCGCGATACAACTATTTGGACAAGAACAGGGGGGATATGGCGACAGTTATTAGACACTCCTCCATCTAATTCTTCATTTAAAAAAACAACTAAAATAGTATGGTCAGGCCGAAATTGGTTTATGTCTTCATTTATTAAAAATTTACAATATCTTGAAAATGGAAATTTAATTGATGTTTATAAACAAATACCGAATTTGGATTTTGGAATTACTAATTTATTTGGAAATGCAGACAATACTTTTGTAATAGTTGGAACAAATAAAGCTATAAAAATTACTGATAATGGATATTCCGCTATTTCTACTGTGGAATCAAAAGAAATAAGATCAAGTAAAGAAATAAATGAGGCGATTATAAAAAAATCAGTTTTGAATACGCCTTCTGGAACAAGTATTAAATTTTTTCTTTCCAATGACAATGGAATTAATTATTATACTTTTAATATTGGATCAATAGGAAGATTTATATCTGATAATAAAAGTATGCGCTGGAAAGCTGAACTTTTTTCCAATGGAAATTCCACTCCTGAAATAAAAGAAATCGGAATTACTTATATTTCAAACGGAACATCTCTGCAAGATATGGATTTACGAGATAAAAAAAGAATAAGCGCTTTAAAAAAAGCAGTTAAAACACTATCTCAATATCATAAAGATTTTAGCGCTTATCCTGTAAACATTTTTAATACTAATCCTGATAAATCTTGGGCTCAATTTATTAATATAATTAATATTGCGGAAGATCAAAAAAGAAAAAATTATTCTGATATACCAGAGCAACCAATTACAGAAGCAGAGGATTTTAAATATCATATTAAAACAGACGCGATTGGAAAAGATTATGTTTTGTGGACAAAATTAGAAAATAAAAATTCAAAACTTTTAGCAGAGGATAATAATGGGGAAATATTGGGGATAAATTGTGATAATTTTGTGTATTGTTTAACCAGCGTTAAAAAAGTTATTATTGCTCCAATGCCTGCGCCTGCTAAAAAAGAAGAAAAAACTATTAAAAAAACAGATACTGTTAAAAAAGAAACTGTTTATATTAAAAAAACAGAGAGCAGGGCAAAAAACATAGAACTTGATCTTATTCCTGGATCTTTGATTCGCGAAAAAGGTAAAACCAATGTGTATTTTATAACACCTCAAAGATTTAAAAAACACATTTTAAATGAAGAAATACTTAATTCATATGAAGGAAATCAAGACAAAGAAATTCAAGTTGTGGATAAAAAAACCATAAAAAAATATCCAGACGTAAAATTAATTAAAGTAAAAGATCAATCTGAAATATATTTTTTAGAAAAAGGTAAAAAACGGCTTATACAAAACAATGATATTTTTGATGCGCGCGGTTTTAAACAAGCAGATATTGTTATTATAAATGAATTTGAATTAGACGCATATCAAAATGGAAATGACTTGTCTTTAAAAAAATCAAACTCTTTTAAAAGGATTATAGAGTTTTTCACGTCTTTACTTGGCAACTAAAAAGCGGGGTCTGACCCCGCTTTTGCTTTTTTTGTTCTTTATCTACGGTAACTAATAAAGCCTCCGAGCGGCACTATTTCTATTTTATTTTTTGATTGTTTTAAAACTTGATCTAAAAAAAGATTCATGCCAATGGAATCAGAAGACATATGTCCTGCTATAACAGTATTTATATGCGCTTTATTTGCTTTTTCGCGATGTTTTTCTGATAAATGCATTCCAACTATTGTGCTTACTCCAGCGTGCGAGAGCCTTTCATAAATCTCTGTGGAACCCTCTGTTCCCCCTGTCATATCTATAATCACTTTTCCACAATGTTTATTTAAATTTCCAGAAAAAATTCGAGGCCCGGCTTTTACTTTTTCAGCTTCCTGATATTCTGGAATATCCATTAAAATATCTATTAAATCAGAAATAAATAGCGGTTTTTTCTTTTGAATTAAAGAATTCAAATATCTGGCAACCATATTATCAGTAATAGTATGCATAGACGCTAATGGCATATTAAGAATGCGCGCGACATCTACTGTTCTGTTATGATTGATAGGAGAAATGGTTCTGTTAACCTCGTCAATCCGATTCCGCAAAAGTCCTTCAGCCGCGCTAATAGGAATACCTGCTTGCGCCAAAATATCTGCCTGTAAATGCATTACCTCATGAAGCCCAGCCAAAGATATTCCATTAGGGTGATGCGATATTACTAAATCAATGCCTCCTAATTTATCAGCTAACATAATTTCAGCTGGACCTATATCAATGCCAACGACTATTTTTTTAATTTCAGCCATAGAATTATTGTCCCATAAAATCCTTGTGTCAGAATAAGGGTTTTGTAAATCTTCTTTATCAAAAAGCTGTTTCTTTTTTTCTGGCAATTTATCAAACTTCTCTTTTTTCTTTTTTAACATTCTATCAATTTCCGATTTTGGGCGAAAATCATTTTTAATTCCTTGTTCAATAGCTAATTTATATATTTCTTGTATAGTCATAAAAAATTATTACTTTTTAAATAATATATTTGTCTAAAATTTGCGTGAATATTTTTTCATTTAAAATTTTCTGGAAAATATTGCTTTTTAATTGTTTTATATTTATATCTTTTGGAGTATTTTCTTTTGTAATTCCATATTCTTTTAAAACAGCTTCTAATTGTTCTTCTATTTCATTGTGTTCAACTTTTATATTGTTATCTTTGGCAAGTTTCGCCAAAAGCAAAGAATTTACAATTTTCATTTTAGCTAAATTTTTTTGCTCTTCAACTAATTCATATTCTGTTTTTTTTATTTTTCCCAAATATTCATCCCACTTAATTCCTGATTTAGTAATTTGATCCTTGTGCTGATTTAAAATAACATATGATTCCCTTTTAATCAAAATAGGCGCTATATCAATTTTTATTTTTTTAGAAACATTTTCTAAAACTTTGATTCTGTTTTGATTTTTTTCTATCTGCTCTTTATCTTTTTCTATTCCGCTTTTCATTGATTTTTTCAACTCATCTATGTTTTTAAAATTGCCTAAACTCTGGGCAAACTTATCATCTATTTTTTCAGCTTTTCTAATTTTTTTTAAGTATTCAAGGGAATTATCAACCTCTTTGTCAGAAGCAGAAACTTTTTTTGTTTTAATTTTAATATCTTTTAAACTTGGAATAGTAAATTCTGGATACAAAGCAATTGTAATTTTAAAAATAAACGGATTTTTAGGAGCTATTTTTAAAACTTCAACTTCTGGTTCGCCTAATGTGTTTAAATTTTCTTGTTCAATAAAAAATTTTGGCAAAAACGCGTTTAATATTAAATTAATAACTTCTTTATACGACTCTTGTTCGCCTATTTCTTTTACAACTATATTAAAAGGCGCATTTCCTTCTCTAAAACCATTTATAGAAAAACGGTTTGATAAATTTTTTGCTGCTAATTCAAAATACTTTTCTGTTTCAATTACTGGAACAGCAACTTCAAATGTTTTTTGTGATTTATTATCTTCTAATCTTTTAATTTCCATTAAAAAAGTTAAAATACAAAAACCAAAACTCAAAAAATAATCTTGTAGAATTTTAGATTATTGTTTTTTCTTTTTATCTGTTTTATTATTTTCTTTTTCTTTTGAAAGATTTTCAGTTTTATTTTTTTTAACAGGCGATTTTGTTTTTTGGTCTAATTTAATATCTATTTTCCATCCAGTAAGTTTCGCGGCAAGTCTTACATTTTGACCATTTTTCCCAATAGCAAGCGACTGCTGATCTTCTGCAACATAAACATCTGCTTGATTATTTTTTTTATTCACAATATCAACCATAAGTGTTTTAGCAGGAGAAAGCGCGTTGCTGATAAATTGAGATGGATTTTCAGACCATTCAATTATATCTATTTTTTCTCCGTTAAATTCATTAATAACTGTGGAAATTCTAGTGCCTTTTTGACCTACGCAAGAACCAATAGGGTCAATATCAGGGTCATTGGAAAAAACAGCGATTTTAGTTCTTAGACCCGGTTCTCTTGCAATAGATTTAATTTCAATAATTTCTCCGGCAATTTCAGGCACTTCTTGTTCAAATATTTTAATCATTGTTTTAGCGCTTGCGCGAGATAAAAATATAGATGGCCCCTTAGCAGAATGTTCAACCTTGCTTACTAAAAATCTGAATCGCTGATTAACCTTGTAATATTCGCCCGGAATCTGTTCTTGGTAAGGTAATATTCCAGTTGTGCGGCCTAAATTCACATAAACAAAATTATTATCAACTCGCTGAATAAGCCCGCTTATAATTTTACCTTCGTGCGCTTTTAATTGTTTAAAAGTATTGTCCCTTTCTAATTCGCGAAGACGTTGCGAAATAACCTGTTTGGCTGTTTGAGCTGCAATGCGACCATAGTCAGAATATTTAATTAAAGGAAATAAAATGCTGTCGCCTACTTTTGCGTCAGAAATTACTCGCTTTGCTTCTTTTAATAAAATATGTCGCTCTGGCTTAAAACGCAACAGATCGTCTTTTTCAATAGAAGAAAGATTTACAACATCATCTTCCTCTAAAGACGCGTGTTCTAAAAATGATTTCTGGCTTTTGTCCAAATTTTTTATTTCTTGAATTGATGTTTCAGTGGCTTCCTCTGGATTTTTGATTATATTTTTATCTACAACTAATTTTTTTACAAAAACCTTAATTTCTCCACTTACTTCATCAAATTGAGCTTCTATTTTTTCATCTTTATGACCGTATTCTTTTTTATAAGCCGATGCCATAGCAGCAATAATAACATCAATTACATTGTCAATTGACAGATCTTTTTCAATGGCTATTTGAGAAATAGCTGATTTTAAATCTTTTAATAACATAATATTTAATTTTTAATTTTAATAAAATTGCTCCGAAATCGGAGCATTAAATCAATTATACTCTTTACAACAACAATGTCAAGTGTTAATATAAGATTCTTAATTTATTTTTAATATTTCCAAGGAACTCCCCGTAGTTCAATGGATAGAACAAGGGACTCCTAAGCCCTAGACGCAAGTTCGATTCTTGCCGGGGAGAAAAAATTTACTTGGGTGCTTAGCTCAGTTGGCTAGAGCGACTCGTTTACACCGAGTAGGCCGGGGGTTCAAGTCCCTCAGCACCCAATCTATAAAAAACACAAAGCGCAGAACACAAAACTCATTAGACCTCACGCAACAAAGGTTGAAATAAATATAATCATAATTTGTGTTTTGTTTTTTAATTTTTAATTTGTAAATACGGGCGTCGGTTAATGGCAAACCACCCGCCTCCAGAGCGGGGACTGAGGGTTCGAATCCCCCCGCCCGTGATTTTTAATAAAATACCCCGCGCAATTATTGCAGGGTATCTTTTTTGTTTCCTACTTTGGTTTTTTCGTGTACCCGATTTTCAGTTCTTACCTTATAATATATCCTTAGAAAAGTTTGCGGGAGCGACCGGGCTCGAACCGGCGACCTTCTGCGTGACAAGCAGATGCTCTAACCAACTGAGCTACGCCCCCGTTTATTGAATTATTATTTTTTAAATTTAATAATTTAAAAAACAAGGTTCTTAATAAATTCTTATTGAACAAAATGAAACTAGAATTTATTAGAGGTTCTTATTTTTTTAAATTTTTTTTAGTTAGCAGGGGCGGGAATTGAACCCACGACCTCAGGTTTATGAATCCTGTGCTCTAACCAACTGAGCTACCCTGCCAGAAATTTAAAAAAACACCCGAGTTATTTTTAGTTATTTTAATTTATAAATTAAAATTTTAAAGTTTAAATTACAAATTTTTATTTACAATAAACAATTTCTATAAAAAAAGCAATGTTTTTTATTAAAAATTAAGTTTTTAATAAAAAATTAGAACATCTACAAATTTTTAAGCTCGTTTCACTCGCTAATAAATTTGTGATAACCTTGTTTTTTAAATTATTAAATTTAAAAAATTAAAATCCCCATATTTTTAGAACTTCGTCAACTTTTTGCAATATGTCGCGCGCTGTTCCCAATTCAAGCTTAAAAGCAGTATCATGCACTAATTGGTTTCGTATTCTATGAAATTGCCATAATTTTCCCGCTCCTATAACGCTATGTAAACTTGCTTCTGATAAAAGCGCTGCCATTGTTTCTCCAACTAAATTATTTAAGCGCAAAATATCTTCAATAATAGTGTCAGCTTCAATAATAGTTAATTTTAATTGCGATACATCAGAGCTTGTCATAGAAATTCTTATTTTTTTCCAATGTTCTTTTAAATAATCGTTTGCTTCTATTCTTACGTTTTTAGTTTCAGGTTTGCCAACATAAATAAGAGCTGGTTTTAAAACAAAATAATAACGCCAAAAAAAGTAGAAAGTAGCTATTGTAAGACATATAGCAAGAAATAAAGTTATTATTATTATATATAAAGGCATTTCAAACATAATAAACTTTTATTAAGAGAACCTTATTTTTTAATTATTAATTATTTGTTCTACTCCTATGGCGTTAATCAATAATTTTTCATCTTCCCATTGAGGAGCCATTAACTGAATTCCTATTCCATCAGAGGATATAGGCAATGAAATCGCTGGCATTCCAGCAATATTAGCAGGAGCTGTTAATATATCTTCTAAATACATAGCTATTGGGTCTTTGCTCCGTTCTCCTGGTTTAAAAGGGCGATTTGGAGTTGTTGGCATTGCGATTAAATCAACATTTTCAAACACGCTATTTAAAGATTGTAAAATTTGGTTTTTTACAGATTTAGCTTTTTTATAATATTTATCATAATAACCGCTTGATAACACATAAGAGCCTAAAACTATTCTTTTTTTTACTTCATTGCCAAAATATTCTCTTTTTTCGCCATATAAAATACCAGCGTAACGGGCTAAGTTAGAAGAAGCTTCTGCTGACATTATAATATAATAACAGGAAATAACATATTTTAAAATAGATAAATCTATATTAATAATTTCAGCTCCTTTTTTTTCCAATTTTTGCAAAGAATTATTAAATCGCGATAAAACTTCATTTTCAATACCCTTTTTTAAAAAATTTTTTGGTACGCCAATTTTTACGTTTTTTAAGTGATTTACCGCTTTTTCGCTTGTTATATTCGCAAAATGAAAATGCCCCCTTTTTTAGTGC
>JBBTYX010000016.1:0-9876 GCA_038078515.1 Patescibacteria group bacterium
AAGTATTATTAATAACGCAACAATTTCTATAACAAAAAATTGTCAAGGATTAGTTTGCGATTTTAAAGCTAATGTGTCTGGATTGTCTTCAGGTATATCTGCATCAAGCTATAAATGGAATTTTGAAGGTGTTGAGATGTCTAATAGTCCAGCTAATATGTCATATACTTTTACAAGAGCAGGAACATATAATGTAAAATTAACCGTATTTTATAATAATGGCAGCTCTGGTTTTACTAGCGCTTCTGTAAATGTGTTAAATAGCGAATCTACTGGAACAGCTGGCGCGGATAATTTTTCTTGTTCGCAGACTGGTGTTTCAGTTGATTGTACTGTAGAAATAATTGCCTCAAGAAAAAATTTAATTAATAATGCTTTATCAAATGGTCTGAATATAGGTATTATTATTTCAGCTGATAATAAAAAAGTATTAAGTTCACCAATAAGTAGAGCAGATAATAAATATGTTTATAATATACCAATAAGTACCCTTACTAATAATTCTATTTTACTTCCTAAGAATGTAACTTTTAATGTTAAAATACAAGAATCTTCTAATATACTCATTTATGATAAAAGTTTTTCTTTACAAGTAGATTCTGGAACTAATATTGATAGCGGATTTGGAAGTATAAATCAAAATACAACAAATCAAGGAAGTAATGATGGCGCAGGTCTTGAAAATACAGCTAATACTAACTCAGCCCAACAAAGACAGCAGCAAAATTATTTTAATAAATTTTTAAATATTTCTCAAACTACGGGTGGCGTGAGCGGGCCAACAACTGTTAGCGGAATAGCAGATATATTTTTAACTATACTTCAATGGATATTTGCTTTTGCGCTTATTCTTGGCATTATAATGGTAATTATTTCCGGAATTTCTTATATGACAGCAACAGGGGATAGCACGCGCGTTGGAAAAGCAACTAATATCTTAATATATTCAGTTATTGGAGTAGCAATAGCTTTGATATCTAGTTTTGTTATTCAGATAATCAGGGGATTATTATCTTAATATGGCAAACATATATAAAAAATTATTTATAATTACTTTTATAACATTTTTATCTTTAAGTAGTTTTAATTTTACTCAAGCTATGCATTGCGGTTTAGCTTTTAATAATTTAAGTTGCGCAACAAAATTACCATCTGAACAATCAGCGCATTGCAAATCATGTTTTAATTCTAATAATGCTTTTTACGCTTGCGTTGATATAAAAGTTAATTGCCCTTTAGCAGATACTTTTGGAAATAAAACAAGCGAATCTGATTCTGATGTTTTTCAAAACAATGATTCGGGTCCAAAAAATGCAATTGACAAAGCAGAAAGATTAGGCACTACTTTGGGTGGAGTTAGAAACGCGCCTACTAGTATCGGAGGAATATTTGACATACTATTAGTTGTTATGAGTTGGATATTTAGATTTGCAATAGCAATTGGAATTATAATGATTATTATATCTGGATTGATGTATATTTTATCCGGAGGTAACAGTGAAAGAGCAAGCAAAGCAATTAAATTATTATTATACACTATAATAGGCATTATAATTGTAGCTTTGTCTTGGTCAATAATAAATATAATTCGCAATCTGCTTTAATTAAATTTTATATATGAAACGTTTAATATTGTCATTTGTTTTTTTATCGCTATTATTTTTAATTTTCAATTTTTCTATTCCTTATGCTCAAGCAGAGATTTTTCCAGGATGCGTATCAGGAGGACAAAGTATTTGCAATGTGTTGGATATTATTGATAATTCTTGTTACGATGCTTGCAGAACACTTGTGTCAGATTGTTGTAATTCTTCTACTATAGCTGATTATACTATTTGTTTTAATGATTTAACTAGTGTTATTTCTGACTCTGACAGGTTTTGTTCAAGTATAGTTTTTGGAGTGCGAAAACCTGTTGGCATTCCAGGAGGCGGACCTGGCAGTTTAAATGAAACTTTAGATTTACTTCAAAGAATAGCTGGATGGCTTTTCGCGTTCACAATAGTAATAGGAGTAATAGCTATAATAATCGCTGGCATTGTTTATATTACCTCTGGCGGTAGCGAAGAAAGAACAAAAATCGCTGGCAAAATGGTTTTATACAGCGTTATTGGTTTTTTAGTGGCAGGTCTTGCATGGTCAATACTAAGCGTTATAAATAGCATATTAGATTAAATTGAATTTTATTAAATTTTTATAAAGAAAGAAGGTGATATATGTGTTAAAAAAAATATCCACATTATTAGTTTTAGCAGTACTTACGATTTCAGTTGGAACTCCAATAATCGCAAATGCCATTGACGCTCCTCCGGGTTCAGGAGGCGTAAGCGCTTTTGAAGATGTAGAAAATTTGGCTCAAGGAGGAATAAAATCAACTGATACTGGAATTTCTGGATTAGCGGAATTATTCAATAGAATCCAAAATATATTAGGTTGGGTATTTGCCTTTGCTTTGATTATAGGAGTTGCGATGCTTATTGTAGGAGGAATTATGTATATGGTAGCCGGAGGTAATGAAGAAAGAGCAGGCGTGGGCATAAAAATGGTTATTTTTGCTGTTGTTGGTATTGTTATAGCAGGTCTTGCATGGTCAATTGTTGCAATTGTTAACAGTATAGTATTTGCCCCAGCATAGTTCTTATAAATTTTTTAAATTTAAAAAATTTTCTTAAAAAACAAATCCCGCGTTTACGCGGGTTTTGTTTTTTTGATTTGTGTTATTTCATTAAATTTGATATAATTATATATAAATATGATAAACAATAAATTCTTTGTAATTATTCTAATTATACTTGTAATTATTGTTGCTGTTTTTGGCTTTTCTTTTTTTAATAAGAAAAGTTCTAATAAAAGCCAAACCGTAATATTTGATATTAAACCTTTGTTTAATCCGCTTGAGAATTTGCCTAATGGAATTAATTTAATCGCCTTAGAAAAGGCTGCAAAAACAAGTTTCAACGAGCCAAATCAAATAGTAAACAAAATGCTTATTGCTATTCGCAAAGGTGTTAGCGTTCCAAAATGCGAAAATAAAACAAAATGCGAAAGTTATTGTAGAAAAGAAATAAATTATAATGAGTGTGTTAAATTTGCTGAAAGCTCAGAATTAATATCCTCTAAAGAAGCACAAATGGCTTTAGTTGTTGGTCCTTATGGTCCTGGAAAATGTTATACTGAAAAAGAGTGCGAATTTTATTGTAAACAAGAAGAAAATAAAAAAGAATGCGTGGATTTTGCTTATGAAAAAGGGCTTATTATAAATATTAGTGAAAAAGATTTAAAGCAGATACGAAAAAACTTACAACAAGCTGTAAATTATTTGCCTATTAGTGTTAAAAATTGTCTTAAAGAAAATTATGGAGATAACGCTCTTGATAAAATTGTATTAGGCGATTTAATATTTACCGAAGAAGTGGAAAATGAATGCTTGGAATAATTTTAAAAAACATATAACAGATGTTATATTTCCAAAATACTGTTTAGTATGCGATTTCAAAATTGACACAAATGAAGAATTTGATTATTTATGCGGTGAATGTTTTAGAAAAATAAGGCAAATTAAAATAAAACCTTTTAAAAATAAATATTTAACGCGAGTTTTATATTATGGAAGCTATGCTGACAAAAATCTTCAAAAAATAATAAAATCGCTTAAATATAATTTTGTAAAAACATTATCTATTCCATTAGGATATTTAGAAGCGTACGCATTAGAAGAAAACGGGATTGAAGCGTTAATTAAAACACAAACAATAATAACATTTATACATCTTAATATATTAAAAGAAAGATGCCGAGGATTTAATCAATCAGAGCTTTTAGCTAATTATTTAAGCAGTCATTTTTCTATTCCTGTAATACCTATTTTAAAAAGAAAATATTTCACGCCAGCTCAAGCAACTGTTATTGAAAAGTATAAAAAGAAAAATATAAAAGGCGTTTTTTGTTTGCGACAAGATTTACTTTTTAACACTGAATATAAAAAAATTAATATAATATTAGTTGACGATGTTTTTACAACAGGGTCAACAATTACAGAAGCAGCTAAAATCTTATATAAAGCCGGATTTAAAAATATATGGGGAATAACAGTTGCTGGATAATTTAATAAAATATTTTATGATATTAACAATTGCTTTAATAATAATGTTTATTGGAATAATTGGTATTTTAATTCCTATTATTCCTAATTTGCCTATAATTTGGTTAGGAGCTTTTTTCTACGCGTTTTTTACAGACTTTGAAATAGTGGATAAAAATTTTCTTATACTTTTGGGAATTATCGCGATTATTGGATTTTTATTAGATTATTTTTCTGGCATATTGGGAGCTAAAAAATTTGGAGCCACAAAGTGGGGACTTATTGGCTCTATAATAGGAGGGTTTATTGGTTTTATTATTTTAAATATATTTGGTCTTATTATAGGTTCGTTTTTAGGAGCGTTGATTTTAGAATACATTCAAGGAGCGTCATTTAAACAAGCTCTAAAATCTGGAACAGGAACATTTATTGGTTTTTTAGGAGGAATAATTATAAAAGTAATTTTATCATTTACAATGATTGGAATATTTTTAGGAAAAGTTTTTTAAAATGACAATATTTTTTAAAAAGTTTGTTTTTTATGAATACATAAAAAATTAGAACCTCTAATTTATTCTAAACTCGCTTACGCTCGTTAACAATAAATTGAGAACCTTGTTTTTTATGAATACATAAAAAATAAAAGTAATTTTATCTTTTACAATGATTGGAATATTTTTAGGCAAAGTTTTTTAAATAAAGGTCGAAAAATATAAATATGTTTTTAATTTTATAAATATATGAATAAATTGAACGTGTTATGGATTTTGCGAATCGCTGTATTTGGTGAATTTTTTGGACATGGTATTTTTGCCCTTCAAGGAAAAGAAAAATTCGTTAATTATATAATGTCTGTTGGCATTTCTCACGATACTGCGGCAATTCTTTTAATGTTTGTTGGCATTATGGATATAATAGTGGCTCTTGTTGTTTTATTTCGACCAATTAGTCCAATTTTACTATGGGCAGCTTTTTGGGGATTTGCAACAGAGCTTATCCGTCCTATTGCCGGAGAACCAATTTGGGATTTTTTAGAAAGATGGGCAAACATAGGAGCGCCTTTAGCCTTATATTACTTATTAAAGAAAAAGTAAATAAAAGTTTGACATTCAATTTTCAAAGTACGTAAAAAGCCTCCGTTATGGAGGCTTTTTTGTTTTATATTTCAATTTCTATGCTTTCTATTATAATATCTTCAAGAGGATGATCTGGAGGATTTCCTTGATTTCCTGTTGTTTTTGTGCCTTCAATTTTTTTAACCACATTCATTCCCTGAACAACTTTGCCAAAAACAGTGTGTTTGTTGTCAAGCCATGGAGTTTCTTCTGCTGTTACAATAAAAAATTGACTGCCATTGGTATTTGGGCCAGCATTTGCCATAGCAAGCACGCCTGCTACTAATTTATGATTATTAAATTCATCGGCAAATGTATAACCTGGTCCACTCGTTCCATGAGTTGACCAATCCTCATTCTTGCTATTAGGATCTCCGCCTTGGATCATAAACTTTGGAATCACGCGATGAAACAAAGTTCCATTATAAAAACCGGTATTAGAAAGTTTTACAAAATTTTCAACTGTTTCTGGAGCGTCATCGCGGAATAATTCTAATTTTATATCTCCAAAATTAGTTTTCATTAAAGCAAAAATTACTTTATCATTATTTTCTGTGTTTTGCATATTTTTATTTTCAGTGTCTATATTCATATTTTCATACTTGTTTTTATTAGCTAAAAAAATGAATATAAAAACAATTATTAGAATTATAATTACTATTATCGAAATTATTGTCTTTTTCATAGATTATTATTGTATACTAATTATTAAAAGCCTCGAGATTATCCCATCTGTTCTTTAATTTTACCAATTAATTCCTCATACTCTTCTTTTGTATATTGTTTATTCAAAATACAATATTGTTTTTTATTTAATCCAATACATCCGAATAAATTTAAAGATGAAAAACAGGTATCGCAATAACTTATATATCTAGAAAACCAACAAGTTAAACTAAATAATTTTTTATAATTTTGCTCAAGATTTGTGCTCTCATATACAAGCTCTACATTATCAGCAAAATTTACATCAAAACTATCTTTTATATTAGTTCCAAAATATCCATATTTATTATTCTCGCTTTGTCTCATTACAAAACAGTGCTTAGAATTTTTCATATTTGCTAAATCTTCACCACTACTATTTACTGAATGAACTATTCTAAATGACATGTTTGGCAATTTAATAAAAAATTCTTTAACTTTATCTTGTAATTTTTTAAATTCAGAATACGAACCAGTATTATATTTTTGTAATTCTTTATAATAATCTTCTTTGGAATATTCCTTATTAAATATTTGATAATTTTTATTGCGAATATTTTTACACCCTATACAATAAGAAGAATTTCTACAATCAGAAACAAATTTACTATCAACAATACCTTCAGAGTATTTAGAAAAAAATGACTTATAGCTTTGAGATAATTGTATGGTTTCATAACACAGCTCTGATTTTACCAATCCAAAAGCATCATAAGAATCTTTAGAATAAAATGTTCTATTTGCATAAGCGCAGTTTTCATTATCAGAAGAACCTACTAAAAAATAACTGTCTTTTAAATTTATACAGTAATTTACATACGGAGAGTTAATATTTTTTGTACTAATTAAAGCAATACGCGGTACTTTTTTCATCAACTCTCCAAACTGTTCAAATAAAGATTTATTCCAATCATAATCTTGTCCATATTCCACTCCATCCCAGTTATCACTCCACCAGCACTTTGTACAATATACTATATAAGGACTGTCTTTGTGATACAGTGAAACAATACGCTTTTTGCATAAATCACAATTCCTATAATAAAGAGTCCTTTCATTCCTAAAAACAAGCCTCCTCTGTAACCTGCAATCAGGGCAAAACGTAGGAGCTGGAACACCTATATTTGCATAGAACTTTTGATCATCTTCGGTAATTATAAATTTTTTGTTACAATTTTTGCATTGAACATTCATATTAAAAATTATATAACAACTAATTTAAAAATTCAAATAACATTAGGATTATACGAAGCCTAGCTCTCTAAGTTTTTACCATGTTTTTATTCAGTAATATTATCTACTATCTTTTTAACAATTGGTACAACTATTAAAGCACTTGGAAATCCTATTGGGAAGCTAAAAACAAAAGCCTTTACCCACATTTGAAAAAAATTTTCTACAAATCCTAAATTAATAAAGGTTATAACTAATGACATAAAGAAACCCATAAATACTCCAGCAATAGCTCCCATAAGTATTCCAGCGTATTTTTTAGAAATTTTCATAATATATTGGTTAAATTTGAATAATTACAAATTAACTGGGAGATAGGGATTCGAACCCCAATTGCCAGGGCCAGAACCTGGCGTCCTACCATTAGACGATCTCCCAATTTAAAAATCAAATCTAAAAAGGTCAAAGTTTATATTACTTGCTTTGTAAAAAATGAATATTAAATTTTAATATATTTTCGTACCGCAATAATACTTGAAACCACGCCAATGGCAATGCCCATAAATATTTGAAGAAGCAAGAACCAAAACCAATTAGAAGCGTAATAATTGGATAAATTAATATCCTCGCCTAATCCTAAAAAATATCCTTGAAGAACTGGATCAACAAATCTTAAAATAATTGCAAAAGAGAAAAACGCGATAATGCTCGCTATTAAGCCATATAATATACCCTGAATAGTATAAGGAGCGTTAATAAATGCGTTTCCAGCGCCTACAAGACGCATAACTTCTATTTTTGATTTTTCATTGTAAATTGCTAAACGAATAGTATTAAAACTAACTAAAATTGCTACTATTGTAAATAATATTACTATAAACCAGCCAGCTTGTGTTACTTTTTTTGATAAAGAATTCAAATTGGCTATTGCAAGTTGTCTGTCAGAATAATCAACACTCTCAATTAAACTATTAAATTGAGAGCTCTCAATATCCTCTACTAAATTTTTGTAATTATTTGGGTTTTCTGCTTTAACATGAAGCGATGCTGGAAGAGGATTTTGTCCAGAAAGTTCTTCTAACGCTCTTGTTACAGTATCATCTTTTTGACGCATAGCGCGGAAATTTTCTAATGCTTTTTCTCTTGAAATATAAATAATAGATTTTACATCTGGATATTTACTTAATTCTTCTTTAAATTGGAGTATTTGAGGCTCTGGAACATTAGTGTAAAAATAAACCCCGATACTTACTTTATTTTGAAGAGTTTTCACAACTTTTTTTGAAAGCGCGTTAAATAAAAAAACAGACGTGACAGAAGAAATAGTTATAAATAAAATTAAAATAGCAGCGCTTGAAACTAAGCCGTTTCTTTTAAAACTTTGCCATCCAGCTTTGATTGTTCTTTTTAAAAATGTCATATTTTTGATTTTTGATCTTTGAATATTGGTTTTTATTAAAGCATATATCTTCCTTCTTGGTCATCGCGTATTACTTTTCCATCTTTAATAAAAATTACTCGTCGCTTTAAGGCGTTAATTATTTCTTTATCATGAGTAGCAAGCACAACTGTTGTGCCTAATTCATTAATGCGAATAAGCAAACGTATAATTTCCCAAGTATTAAATGGATCTAAGTTTCCAGTTGGCTCGTCAGCAATAAGTATACTTGGCCTATGCACAAGAGCGCGAGCAGTTGCTATTCGCTGTTGTTCTCCACCTGAGAGTTCCAATGGAAAACTATCTCGCTTATTATATAAACCAACTATTTTTAATACTTTTGGAACATCAGTAAATATTTGAATGTCTGGAGCTCCTGCTACTTCTAAAGCAAAAGACACATTTTCAAAAACAGTGCGGTCTGGCAATAATCTAAAATCTTGAAATATCATCCCTATTTTTCTTCGCAGATTTGGTAAAAACGAAAGAGGCATAAGCGTAATATCTTCATTTTCAATAAATATATTGCCAGAAGTAGGGAATTCTTCGCGAATTAAAAGTTTAATCAATGTTGATTTTCCAGCGCCAGATGGTCCCACTAAGGAAACAAATTCCGTAGGAGCTATCTCTAAATTAATATTTTTTAAAATGAAATTATCTCCGTAAGATTTTGATAAATTTTTAACTTTAATCATTTTTTAACTTTTTAGCTTATTAGATTTTAACTTCTTGGCAAAAATTAAAATAAACTATAAATTATTCACGCATTTGATTCTCAATGAATCCCTGTATATCTCCGTTTAAAACGCTTTCTGGATTACTTTCTTCATATCCTGTTCTATGATCTTTTACTTTTTTATATGGATCAAGAATATAACTTCTAATTTGATTTCCCCATTTTGGTTTTACATTTTCTTTTAAATCATCCATAGTTTTTTTATGCTGTTCTTGCAATATTTTATATAATTTAGCTGTAAGAATTTTGATCGCTTGTTCTTTGTTTTGTTCAAGCGACCTTTCTGATTGAGACGCGACAGAAATTCCAGTTGGTAAATGTATAATACGAATAGCTGTCATCCTTTTATTTACATTTTGTCCTCCTGGACCACTTTATTTTGCTGTTTCTAATTTTAAATCTTTTGGATTAATGCGCAAATTTTCATCCACTTCTTGTATTTCTGGCAAAACCTCAACTAATGAAAAAGATGTATGGCGAAGATTTTTTGCGGAAAAAGGAGAAATTCGCACTAAACGATGAACTCCGCTCTCATGGCGTAAAAATCCATAAGCGGAATTTCCTTTTATCTCCAAAGACGCTTCTTTTACTCCTGCTATTTCCCCTCGGCTCTCATGCAAAAGATAAG
>JBBTYX010000017.1:0-2242 GCA_038078515.1 Patescibacteria group bacterium
GAATTTTGTTATACCAAAAAAATATAACCTTGAAAGCGTTATTCAAATGGGTGTTACAGAGAATAATATTCCTCTAATAAACCCTGAAGAAACAATCGCGCTTATTAAGCAGAGAGGTTCACTAAATATAATTTTAGCTAACTTAAAAGAAAAAGATAAATTAGAATTATGGAAAGATTATAATTATATAAGTTCAAATTCTTTTTCTATTGAAAATCAAAGTATTTTTTTAATAATTAGCGCTAAAAATGGCAATCCGCAAAAATCAAAGGAGCTAATTGAAGAAATTAGTAATTTTATTATTGAAAGAGATAATAAAGTTTATGAAAAAAGTATTAGCTCAATAGAAGAAAAAAAAGCTACAATTAAGGAAAAATTATCTTTAGCGCAGCAACAGCTTAATGAAAATAGTGTTTTACTATCTTACTTAAATAATGGGATTATAAGCTTATCGCCTAATAACCAACCCAATGCCTTAGTTCTGCAAGGTTATTTAGCTAGCCGCGACAACATTAAAGAACGAGTTGATATGTATAAACAACAAATTAATGATTTAAAATTCACAATAAATGATATTGATAATCAAAAAGAAACCTATAAACCTACTAAAATAATAACTGAACCAGTTATTCCAGACTCCCCTTCTTTGCCTTCACTTAAAATTAATTTAGTTATAGCTCTTATTTTAGGATTATTTATTTCAATACTGCTTTCTTTTATTATAGAATGGTGGAAAGAAAACAAAAAACGTCTTTAATATAAACTTTTTTAGTAATTATTTAATTTTTATACTTTCAATAAAATCTACTAGTTCTTTAGGCGGATTAGGATGAAGTTCTAAGTATTTTTGAAAAGCTGTTTCAGCTTTTTTTTCTTTAAATTGGCGATAATAATTTCTGCCTAAAGAATAATAAAGCATAGGATTATTTGGAGAAATTTGAATTGCCTCTTGAAGTTCGCGTTCCGCTAAAAGAATATATTTTGTATCTTTATTTGTTTGAATATTATAAATTTCCGCTAAAAATCTTTTTACTAAAATATTATTAGGGTGAGTTTTATTTTCTTTTTCTAATTCACTCTCTGCTAAATGCGCAAGATAAACTAATTTTTCATAACCAAGTTCGTTATAAATAGAATGTTCACCTTGCTCGCTAGAATTTTGTGGAACAAAATTATCAACTACAAATTTAGCCAGATTTATACGCGCTTCATACGGCATAGCATTGTAGCTGAAAGATTGATTATAAAAACTATAAATGTTACTTACCTGTGTTTTATCTTTTATACTTAAACCAATGGCTTTATTTAAAGTTTTATTTGCTTGCCAAGGCTGCCAAACTCCCTGAATAAAAAGAATTATAATAATTATATAAACAATAAATAAAAAACTTGATTTAAGTTTTAAAATACGAGATTCTTCGCGGAGTCTAATCTTATTTGTGGCAAAGTACTCAAAGTTGCTATTGATAAAAGCAAGCGCTAAAAACAAAGCTAAATATGAAGCCGGACTGTCAAAAGCAGTTAAATTTTGAATAAAATAAGCAGAAAAAAGCCCTATAAAAATACTTGAATAAATTTCATGTTCTTTACGGTTTTTAAACAGTATATAAACCACTAAAGCAAAGATTGATAAATAGCTTATCATTCCTAAAAACCCAGAATTTATTCCCACTTCTAAAACTTTATTATGGATTTTATCAAAATTTATATTAACTGACGCTAGACGAGTCGGATTATAATGATAACCCTCAGCTATAATAAAATTTCCAGTTCCCCACCCTAAAATCGGTCTATCTTTAATTCCTTCCCAAGCAACTCCCCAAGTTATAAGGCGCGATTTTGAAGATGCGTCGCTAAAATCAACAATAGTTTTCAATCTTTCTATTGGTCTTGTATTCCAAGATAAGAAGCCAATAATAATTAAAATTATAAGCGCTGCTCCATAGGTTAAAGCTATTTTTTTAAAAGCTATTTTTTTATTTCTTATTATAAATATAAAATATAAAATACCAGCTATAATTATTCCTCCATATAAACCTAACTGAGGACCTCTTTCCGCGCTAAAAAACAAAGCCCAAATATTTAATCCCGTAATTACAACGCAAAACCAAAGCCAAAAACTATATAAATATTTTTTCACTCCGCAAACAGAGTGCGGAACGACCTTGCTGTTTATGTTATCTACTCTATCTACTCCGCAAACAGAGTGCGGAGTGAAATTATTTTTTAAATTAGAACCTCT
>JBBTYX010000018.1:0-1426 GCA_038078515.1 Patescibacteria group bacterium
ATAATTTAAAAAACAAGGTTATCAATGTTTTATTACGAGTGAAACGAGTTAGAAAACATTAGATGTTCTTATAATTTAAAAAACAAGGTTATCAATGTTTTATTACGAGTGAAACGAGTTAGAAAACATTAGATGTTCTTATAATTTAATAATTACTTTTATAATTTTTTTAAAATCTCTAAAACAAGCTTTCTGATTTTTTCAGGAGCTATTTTTTTTGTGATTATATCGTTAATAAAATTTGCAACATTTTTAAATTCTTTTTCCTTAAATCCAAGCGTTGTCATTGCAGGCGTTCCTATGCGAATTCCACTTGGTTTAAAAGCGTTTTCATCGCCCGGAACAGTGTTTCTGTTAGCTAAAATATGAGCTTTTTCTAAAATATTTTGAGCTTCTGTTCCATCTATATTTTTGTTTTTTAAATCAATAAGCATTAAATGATTATCAGTTCCTCCTGTAACTAAATTAAATCCTTTATTAATTAATTCTTTTGCTAAAACTTGAGCATTGCGCGCGACTTGTTTTTGATAATCTTTAAAACTTTTTGTTTGCGCTTCTTGAAAAGCAATTGTTTTAGCAAATATTGTATGTTCATGGGGTCCGCCTTGAATACCAGGGAAAACAGCTTTATCTATTTTAGAAGCTAATTCTTTTTTGCAAAAAATTACAGCGCTTCTTGGACCTCGCAATGTTTTATGCGTTGTTGTCATAACAACGTCCGCATAAGGAAAAGGGGAAGCGTGAATACCTCCAACTATTAGACCAGCAATATGCGAAATATCAGCTAAAAGATAAGCGCCAATTTTTTTAGCTATTTTACCAAACTTTTCAAAAGAAATTTCGCGCGGATAAGCGCTTGCGCCAGCTATAATTAGCTTTGGTTTTTCTTTTATAGCTAATCGCTCAACCTCTTCATAATCAATTAAATTAGTTTTAGAATTTAACCCGTATGAAATAGCTTTGTAAGCGCGACTTGAAATATTTGCTTTGTGTCCGTGCGATAAATGCCCCCCTTGAGCTAAATCCATACCTAATATTTTATCTCCGAATTCCAAAAGCGCTAAATAAATTTCAGCATTAGCAATTCCGCCAGAATAAGGTTGAACATTTGAATGCCATTTTTCGCTATCAAGTTTGAATGTTTTTAACGACTCTTTTTGACACATACTCTCTATTTTATCTATTACATCAAGTCCGGGATAATATCGTCTGCCAGGGTATCCTTCAGCGTATTTATTAGCTAAAATATTGCCAGAATAATTAGTTACATCTTGAGACGGATAATTTTCTGAAGCAATTAAATTAATAAATTCTTTTTGCTTTTGCTCTTCTTTTTTTAATAAACTTTGTAAATTTTTATTCATTATGGTAAAATTTTAACATTAAGAATCAAATAAATCAAATATTTTAAAAAATTAGAACCTCT
>JBBTYX010000018.1:1526-11772 GCA_038078515.1 Patescibacteria group bacterium
AACAAATTCTAACTTCACTTTGTTCAGAAAGAATTTGTTGAGAACCTTGTTTTTTAAATTATCAAATTTAAAAAATTAGAACCTCTAACAAATTCTAACTTCACTTTGTTCAGAAAGAATTTGTTGAGAACCTTGTTTTTTTATTAAAAAATACTAATGAATAACTTTGCGTTTATAATAGCTGGGTTTGTGGGAATTTTTATTAGTGGCGGAATTACTTTGCGATACTTTTTATTTCAAAAAAAGCGTTTCAAGGGTTTAAAAAATATAAAATATATTTATAAACTCAATATTAATACTTCTAAAAAATTTAAATCTAAAAAACGGAAAAATTTTCGTAACTAATAATATTTGTGTTTAAACAATTAAAAGTTATTCATATTTTAATATTTATAATTGGAATTTTAAATATAATCTCTTTATATAGCGTTTATATTGGCGTGAATAATTTAGAAAAATTAAAACGCGAGCAAATTGTTTCTGAAAAAGAATTAAAAGAAATGCTTTTAACGCAAGAATATGAGATTAGCAATATTGATATTGAATTAAATAAAATAAAAAAAGATTTGCAGATAGAAATACAGGAAGTAAGTAAAAAAACATCTGAAAAACTTATCCAAGAAAAAGTTGCTCAAGAAGAACAGCAAAGGTTAGTTGAAAAAAGACTTGATTCGCAAATATATAAATTAGAAAAAAATTTAGCGGAATCTACTTATAATTTGCGAGACACAGTTAATAAATGGAGCGGACGCATAGCTTTTATTGAATGCTCTTTTAGCACAAATTTTTCTACCACAAAAACTATTGGATCAGGAACAGCTCTATTTACTAATGGCATAAATATTTTAACTAACAAGCATGTTCTTATTAGTAATGAATTTTATCCAGATTCTTGCAAAATAAAATTCACTTCTGATGGAGTTATATATATTATAGATAAAAATGATTTTACAATACCTTTAAATGAAAATGATTTTGGTATTATAACTATAAAAAATCCTAAATTAAATCTATCTAAATTAGTTAATTCTCCAGCGCCAATTTGCGCTAATAGAGCGTCTATAGGAGACCCTATTATTATTTTAGGATACCCTAATATTGGCTCGCAAGCTGATATTACAGCAACAGAAGGAATAATATCTGGATACGATGGAAATTTCTATATTACATCAGCAAAAGTAGAGCAAGGTAATTCAGGAGGCGCTGCTGTGCTTATAAAAGAAAACTGCTTTTTAGGCATACCCACTTTGGCAAAAGTAGGAGCAGTTGAGTCATTGGCTCGCATTTTTGATATAAGGATAATATTAAGAAAATAAATATTTAAAATTATTCCATTTTATGAAATTTTTTTTTAAAAAAATAGTTCCGAAAAGCATTTTTAGCATATATTATACATTAGTAGAATTTTTAGTCGCGCTTTTATATGGTTTTCCGGGAAAACGATTGCGAATTATAGGAATTACAGGCACTAAAGGCAAATCAACTGTTGTTTATTTAGCGTCGCAAGTTTTTGAAAAAGCAGGTTATAAAATAGGCGCCACAAGCTCTATTGAATTTAAACTTGGTAAAAAAACTTGGGTAAATAAAACTAAAATGACTATGCCCGGGCGAATTATTTTACAAAAGTTTTTGCGCGATTGTGTAAAACAAAAAATGGATTATGTTATTTTAGAGATAACATCCGAGGGTTTGGCTCAAGAAAGACATAAATTTATTAATTTTGAAACAGCGCTATTTACTAATTTATTTCCTGAGCATATTGAATCGCACGGCTCATTTAATAATTACAAAAAAGCTAAAGGAATATTATTTAAATCATTAAAAGGAAAAGGAAATACGATTATAAATACAAGTTATGCTGAATCAAAATATTTTTTTAATTTTCCAGCCAAAAAAAAATATACTTTTAAATCAACTGACAAATTGCCTTTTAAAACTAATTTAATAGGCGATTTTAACAAGGAAAATGTTTTAGCTGTTTATAATTTAGCGATAGCTTACAATATTAAAAAAGACGCGATTAAAAACTCTTTAAATAAAATTAAATTTATTCCAGGGCGACTTGATCCGATTGATATGGGGCAAAATTTCAAAGTTTATGTTGATTACGCGCATATGCCAACAGCATTAGAAAAAGTTTTACTTGCGTTAAAAAAACAACTAAAAGAAATTAAAGGCAAGAAATTAATTGCTATAATTGGTTCGCAGGGCGGGGGACGCGATAAATGGAAACGACCTGAAATGGGAAGAATCGCAACTGAATACGCGGATATTGTAATTATTACAAATGAAGATCCGTATAAAGATAATCCTTGGCAAATTATAGAAGATATTTATAAAGGAGCTGAAAAAATAAAAAATTTTAAAAAACAAACCAAGGTAATAAAAATATCAGACCGAGAATTTGCGATTAAAAAAGCTATTAAGTCAGCGGAAAAAAACGATATTGTTTTAATTTCTGGCAAGGGACGAGAACCATGGATGGAGACAACTCATGGAAAAATTCCTTGGAGCGACGCAAAAATCGCTCAAAAATATTTAAAAATCTTAGCTGGGCATTATAAGTCTAAGTAAGCACAATTAGCGTGATACCTAAAATAAATATTGCGAAGTGAAAAATAAAATTTCCTTTATGTTCGCTTTGGTGATGAATTTCAGGCATTAAACTGGAAAGCGAAATATAAAGAAAAACTCCAGCTGCGAATGAAATAGCAAAATACATAGAACCCTCTAATACATCAACAAAATTATAAGTTAAAATAGCTCCGATTACCGTTGTTATAGCAGCAAAAGCATTGTATATAAATACTTTGCTTTTTTTAATTCCCATTCGCATCATTAAACCAAAGTCAGCTATTTCTTGTGGAATTTCATGAGCAATTACGCCTATGGAAACAGTTATCCCAAGAGCTGGATCTGTTAAAAAAGCAACTGCTATTAAAATACCGTCAATAAAATTATGCACACCATCTCCAATTAAAATAGAATAAATATTTCTCGATGTGAGTTTTTTTGTTATTTCATCACGGTGGTGAGTGTTATCATCGCGATGATGATTATACCACCAAATTAATCGCTCTATTAAAAATAAAAATAGAATCGCTGCTGTCGCGATATAAAAAATCATTTTCACATTGTTAGTAAGCTCTAAAGCTTCTGGAAATAAATCCAAAAGCGAAACAGAAAGCATTACGCCTCCAGCAAAACTAACCAAGTAAGATGAGATTCTTGATATAAACTTATCTTTCCAAAGCATAAAAACTCCGCCAATCATAGCGCCAAAAGAGCCTATAAGAGAAAATATAATTATCAAAAATAAAATACTCATAAAAACAAATAACAATTAACAGGAAACAACGAACAATTAATACATGGACGGAAAATAATTATTACTTAACTATATCATAAAAAGATTTAATAAGGCAATAAAAAACGAAAAATTAATTGTTGCATAAATTATATTGTCTATTCTAAATGCACTTTTTCAGTAAATTCGTTTAACTCAGATAATAAATTTGGGTATTTTTTTAAATTTTTAGAATCTTTTAATATATTTTCAGCTTCTTCTCGCACTTGTTTTATAAGCTCTAAGTTGCCTAATGAATTCATTGCAATATCTGGAATGCCTGATTGCCTTATGCCTATTAACTGCCCTGGGCCTCTTATTTCTAAATCTTTTTGCGCTAAGGCAAATCCATCATCTAATTTTGCTAAAGATTTAAGCCGCGCTGATGTAGAAGGTGCGCCAGAGCTTGTGAATAACATACAATAACCTTGCTTTCCGCGCCTGCCAATTCTGCCGCGCAACTGATGAATTTGCGCCATACCAAAACGTTCTGCGCCTTCAATTACCATAACATTAGCATTAGCAACGTCAACACCAACCTCAACAACTGAAGTAGCAACTAAAATTTGATGTTTTTTGCCTAAAAAGTCCTTCATTATTTCCTCTTTTTCTTTTGACTTTAAACGGCCATGCAAAAGCGCTACGCCAAATTCTTTAAATATCTCATTTTTAAGCTTTTTATATTCTTCTTCCGCGGCTTTTGTATCAAGTTTTTCTGACTCCTGTATAATAGGGCAAATTACATAGGCCTGATTGCCTTCGTTTATTTTTTCGCGAATAAACTGGTAAGCATCTTGTCTCTTGTTTGCTGGAACTACAAAACTTTTAATATTTCTTTTTCCAGTTGGAAACTCTTTTAAAATAGATATTTCCAAATTACTATACACAGTAAGAGCTAAAGAACGAGGAATAGGCGTAGCTGTCATAGATAAAAAATGAGGCGCTTCTTTATAGTCGTTTAAAAGCTTAGCGCGCTGTTCAACGCCAAAGCGATGCTGTTCATCAACTACAACTAAAGAAAGTGAATTGAATTTTACACTGGGGATTTTTTTAGCGCTGGTCGCTATTAAAGAATGAGTGCCAATAATTATCTTAGCTTCGCCTGATTCAATTTTCTTTTTCATTTCGCTTTCTTTTAAAATTCTTACTTCTTCCACCCAAGGGTCGTAAAATTTTATCAGGCTTCTTGTGAATAAAGCTATTGGCAATTCAAAAGCTTTTAAAATTTCTAAAAAAGTTTCAAAATGCTGGCTGGCTAAAATCTCAGTTGGCGCCATAATTACAGCTTGTTTATCTTTTTTCGCAACCAAAGCAGAAACCAAAATAGCCACTGCTGTTTTGCCTGTTCCCACATCACCCTCTAAAAGTCTATGCATTGGGTAGCTTTTTTGCATATCTTTTAAAATTTCCCACGCAGCTTTCTTTTGGTCATTACCTAATTCAAAAGGAAAACTTTTAACTAATTTTTGCGCCAGCTCTTTATCAAAAGGCAAAGCAAAAGATTTTTTCTCTTTTATTGCCTCGCGTTCTAATAATAATCTTAATTGTAAAAGCAAAAACTCGCCAAATACAAAACGCTCGCGAGCAGTATCTACTTGCTTTAAATTATCTGGAAAATGTATATTTTGAAGCGCATCATATATAGGTAAAAAATTATATTTTTTCTTTAAATTCTCAGGCAAATAATCAGTAATATTTTTAGCTAAATACAAAAAAGAATGTATCCGCCAGCGAAGCCATTTAGAGGAAAGGCCGCGCGTTTCCGGATAAACAGGAACCAAGCGCGAAGTGTGCACTAAATTATCGCTCCACAGCTCATAATCAGGACTAATAAAAAACAGCTTCTTTTTACTGCTGGAAACTTTGCCAGCAATAGATATTTTTGTTTCCTTTTTAAAAGTATTTGTTAAATAAGGTTGATTAAACCAAGTAACTTTTATTTCTCCGGTATCATCTTTGATTTTTACTTCAGTTATAAATTGATGCCTATAAAAACTGCGGCGCATTTTTATATCAACCACAATACCATGCACGCTAACTAATTCCCCTTGTTTTAAATCAATAATTTTTACCACGCGCGAATAATTGTCATAGCGGTGCGGAAAATGCATTAGTAAATCCTTTATAGTTTTAATGCCGAGCTTATTCAGCTTTTTTGTATAAATATTCCCTATTCCGCTTAGCGCGCTAAGTTCTGTTTTTAATGTTGTCACAATGGGCTTTTAATGTTTTTAAGTTTTGGATTTGTTACTTTCGTATAAAAAAGTATCCAGTTTATTAATTTTAGCATTTTTTAAAGCATTTTCAAAAATTTTTTTAATTCATCTTGCATATTGCTTGTTTTTTTGATAAAATTTAATTAAATATAATTCAAAACTATCCTAACATATATTAGTATAATAAAGAAATTTTTAACAACTTTGCGAATACACATCGCATAATACGAGTTATCGGAAATAATCCTTTTTGGGTCTTAAATACAAAACTTTTTATATTCTGATAAATTTAATAAACTTATGGTGATAAAATTCAAAAATCAACTTAGAGGCAATAGATTAATTTTGAAAAGAACAAAGCCAACTTTAAAAATGGCTGAATCTATGTTTAAAGTAATAGACGAAAATCGTAAACATTTAGAACCTTGGTTTTTTTGGCCTAAATTAACTCTAAAAGTAGAAGATAGCCTAAAATATTTATTTGATAAAGAACAAGAAACAGAAAAAGGAGAAAAGGTTGAATACGGGCTCTTTATCAACAATAAATACATAGGGAATATTTCTATTTTTAATATTAATAAAAAAAAGAAATCTGGTGAAATTGGTTATTGGCTATCTTCTTCTTATACTAGAAATGGCTACATGACAGAAGCAGTAAAAATACTTGAAAAAGAAGCTTTTGAAAAATTGAAATTAAATAGAATTCAAATAAAATGTGATGAAAGAAATGACGCTTCTTTTGGAGTAGCCAAGAAATGTGGTTATAAGTATGAAGGAAAATTTAGAGAAGATGTTTTTAGTGAATATTTTAATGATTTTCGTAATACACTATTTTTTTCAAAATTAAAATCAGAATATAAAAAGAAATAGAGTAACGACCCAAAAAGATTACTTGCTCACTATCATTCGCACAACACTGCGCTCTCACTCAAATTCGTTTCGTTCAGGTCAATATAATAATGGATATGAAATACGCTTTTCTTTTTACGGATAATGCCTTATACTTTTCTATAATGAACAAATTTTATTTTTATTTTTTTATAGAGAAAAGAAATTGAAATAGATTTAAAACATTATGCTTACATATATACTTTTCGTCATTGGTTTTGTATTGCTAATTAAAGGGGCTGATCTCCTTGTTAATGGTTCTGTATCAATTGCTAAAAAACTAAAAATTTCAAGCATTGTTATTGGCTTAACCATAGTGGCGTTTGGTACTTCAGCGCCAGAATTTATTGTTAATATTTTTGCGAGTATTCAAGGAAACAGCGAAATTGCAATTGGCAATATTTTGGGAAGTAATATCGCGAATATATTATTGATTCTTGGAATTTCCGCAATTATTTATCCAATAACCGCAAATAAAAATACTATTTTAAAAGAAATTCCACTGAGTCTTTTAGCCATTGTTGTATTAGGGATTATGGCTAATGACAAAATTATTGATGGTGGAAATTTTTCCAGCATCACAAGAGTTGACGGCATTATTCTTTTGTCTTTTTTTATTATTTTTCTTTATTATATTTTCGGGATTACAAAATCCACTGATGATATAGTTGAAAAAAATCAAATCAAAATTTTTGGTTATCCAAAAACAGTGTTATTTATTGTACTTGGTCTTGTCTGTTTATTTATTGGCGGTAAATGGATTGTTGATGGCGCGGTTAAAATCGCGGAGTTTTTTGATATTAGTCAATCATTAATCGGTTTAACAATTGTTGCAGTTGGAACATCGTTACCTGAATTAGCCACTTCAGCGGTAGCAGCATATAAAAAACAATCAGATATTGCTATTGGAAATATAGTTGGTTCAAATATTTTTAATATCTTTTGGATTCTTGGCGTAAGCTCGCTTATTCGTCCTTTGCCATTTAATAATAGCTCTAATGGAGATATAGTAATGACAATATTTGCAAGCGTAATATTATTTTTAGCGATGTTTGTTGGCAAGAAAAGGGTTATAAAAAGATGGCAAGGAGTTTTTATGGTTATTTTATATTTTACATATGTTGCGTTTTTGTTTTTGTATAAACGATAATCTCTAATTATTTCTAAATTCAATATTGTTTATTTATATTTTTAGCGTGCAGAGCAAAACGAAAAATAAATTTAATTTGTATTGACCGCTTAAACAATGTTTGGTATCTTGATTATTGAGTTATTGCTAAATTTAATAATAATTTTCAATTAAACAAGGAGAGGTGGCTGAGCGGTTGAAAGCAGCATCCTGCTAAGATGTTGAACTCGTAAGGGTTCCGAGGGTTCGAATCCCTCCCTCTCCGAATAAAGAGAGGAAAGGGAGGGATTATTAGATGAAACACTGTTTCAGCGTCCATCCCTCCCTCTCCGAATAAAGAGAGGAAAGGGAGGGATTATTAGATGAAACAATGTTTCAGCGTCCATCCCTCCCTCTCCGAACAAAGAGAGGATAGGGAGGGATTGTTAGATGAAACACTGTTTCAGCGTCCATCCCTCCCTATCCGCCAAATGTCCAAGTTTGAACCGTAGAATTGTTAATTAATGAATAATTTCATATATGAATGAATCTAGTAAATATAATAGCGAAACAATGCCTAAATCTGGCAATACTGAAACCGAAAAATCGTTGGATTTAGGAACTAATATAGAAAAAGAGAAAATGATAAAAGCAATAAAAATTTCTACTGTTTTTTATGATCAAAAAATTTTAGAGCAGATTGCCGACACTCTTATTTCAAAAGGACTTATATCCGGATTTCATATTGATAATGTTATTTCTGGATATATTTATAAAGGCAAAAAAAATAAAGAAAATCAATATTCACTGGAAATTCTTTTAGACGCTAATGTTGATAGTAATACAAAAAACGCTATTAAAGATATTATTAAAAACACTATAGGAAATAAATGGGATGTTCCTCCCATTATTGAAGAAAAAGGTGTTGAAATTAATAAAGAGCTTTTAGGGTTTATTAAAAGGGCTGAAATTGAACATAAAAAGTACAAAAAAGAAAAAAACTTAAAATTAGCAGTAGCCTTATCTGCCTTTTTAGCGATTTCTTCCACTATAGGTTTTTTTACTAAAAAATATTTTGACGAAAAAGAACATATAGCCATTGCTACTGAACAGGCTAAATCATACGCAAAAATAAATGAATTAGAAAAAAAGATTTCTCATCAAATATCTGAACTGGAAAATAAAATAACTTCTGGAAAATTAACAATTGAACCAAGCGATATGGCCATTGGTACGTCATATAAAGAAACAGCGGAAATATTAGAAACAATCCGCGAAGTAGAAAATGAAATGCGTAAATTTAAAAATTAGCATCATTGTATTTTATTAAGAAGCTCAAATATCGTTGCAAATTTAAAATACCAGCAATAATACTGGTATTTTAAATTGTTTTACAGTGTTTAATGCGGTTTTATCTGTTTTTTAATTTTTTTACTCTTTTAACCGCAGGGGACTAATATATCTAAATTATCAAATGAATATATGCAATATGTATATGTAGAATAAAAAATAAATAAAAAACCGATAAAGATTCTATGTTACAGAACAATTTTTGTTAACGGTTTTATTGGTTATTATGTATCTGCATGGCTATATAAGAAAATGCAGTAAAAAAATTGTAATATTATATATTTTTTAGTTTGACTTTAATCAAATAGGTTTTTTTATTTTTCTTTGACAGAGAAGGAGTTTTCTGTTAATTTAGTATATAAAGAATAAATGTCGCCATCGTCTAGTCTGGCCTAGGACACTAGGTTTTCATCCTAGAAACACGGGTTCGAATCCCGTTGGCGATAAATATTATGTCTCACAAAATTTTGCATCAATGGAAAGCTTTGGAATATAATTTAAGTAAAAAAAGCGCTGCTTGGGGCATAAGCATTGTTATAGTATCCATAATATTCGTTATTATAGGTATATTAAAATACGATATTACAATTATAGCGCTTGCTATTTTAGGAGGATTCACAATATTACATTTTGGTCGCAAAAAACCAAAAAATATTATTTTTACGATTAGAAGCGATGGCATACAAATTAATAATAAATTGCGTGAATATAAAAACATAGAATCCTTTTGGATTTTTGAAGAACATAATGAATTAGTTATGCATAGTCAAAAAAAATTAATGCCTTTAATTCACATAAATTTAGGAAGCGAAAATAAAAAACATATAAAAGAGCTTTTATTACAATTTTTGCAAATAAAAGAAGAAACATATCCAATATACGATATTTTTGCGCGATTTATTGGATACTAATTTTAAAAATTAAATTTTAAAATTTTAATCCAGCCTTTTTAATTTTTTCATTTTTCCTTTTTAATTTGAAACTTGTCCCTATAGCTCAACTGGACAGAGCGTAAGCTTGCGGAGCTTAAGGTTAGAGGTTCGAGTCCTCTTAGGGACACATAATAAATTATCAATACGGAGAGGTGGCTGAGCGGACGAAAGCGCTGGTTTTGAAAACCAGTGAGGAGAAATCCTCCGAGGGTTCGAATCCCTCCCTCTCCGAACAAAGAGAGGAGAGGGAGGGATTGTTAGATGAAACACTGTTTCAGCGTCCATCCCTCCCTCTCCGCCAATTTGTACTTTCAGAAAAATCGTAAGAAGTTGCCTCGGCGCGTTGCGCCTCGGCTGTTTCTTACGATTTCACAAAAAGTGAAAATTGGCGGTGTTTTTTGATTGA